>NZ_CALUWO010000007.1 GCF_944324505.1 uncultured Desulfovibrio sp. | reverse complement strand
TAAATTCGCCACGCGTATCCCAGTGTTCATGTATCTTACTGATTACCGTGAGCAGTGCTTGAAGGATGTCATCACCCAGCTGGAACCTGAATTATTCCAGCGTGTGACGGGGCTGGCGGTAAAAGATTTTGATCTGCTCGTTTCCCTTGGTGTTTTCAACGATGCCCTTATGAACGATGCCGTTTACAAGTTCAAGCGGTATGAAGACGCCAGTCTCTGCTATACCGGCATAGACCTGCACGAAGGTGAGAAGCGTGGGGGTTGGGACACGGTCATCACGAGGGAGGAGTTCAAGAACGTGTTTGGGTAACACAGGTACTTCTCTCCTTAACAACTTGTAGCCTTCTCGCATAAAAGAGTGGGCTGTCCTAGCTCTTTTTTTCTAGCTAGGACAACCCACTTCTACTCTTGTTGAACTCAGATAATTGTTAGGAAATGGTTAGGAATGGGGTAAGACGCGCCCTCAAGTGAGTTACTGTCTCAGCGAGAAGAGCACAGCCCGGAATACCCCTCCGGTATGTTTCCATTGGACGCACCGCAAGCGTCAGCACTTATCTTCCCCTTCTGGTTAGAAATAGGTTAGAAAAATGAAAAGGCACTTACGGTTAGAAAACTGTAAGTGCCTGATTTTCTTGGTTGCGGGGGCAGGATTTGAACCTACGACCTTCGGGTTATGAGCCCGACGAGCTACCGAGCTGCTCCACCCCGCGACACGAAAGAGCGCCAATGGCGCGTTGTGAAAAGGTATATAAAGCCGGCAGGAATGACTGTCAAGCCTTTTTTCGCAGGGCGACAATTTTTTTGCGTTCCGGCCTTATGGCTGGTCCAGCCGCAGGCGCCAGCTCAGGGTCGTCAGCGCCAGCAGGACGGCCACCAGAACATAGGTGACATCCAGTCCCCAGAAGCTGCCCAGGCCATAGGCCAGCAGCGGACCAGTGGCAGCTCCCAGATCCATAACAAAGGCAAAGGAGGAAAGCACCACAGCGCCATGGCCATACTGTTCCGCCGCATCCGAGGCTACGGCATCCACCAGGGTTGTCAATCCGGTAGCTGCCACTTGCAGGCCCAGCAGCAGCGAAAACCAGAGCCAGAGGGGCAGGCTCTGGCCCAGCAGGATCAGCTGCACCACAGCCGCCCACAGACAGGCAGAAAAAACCGGTATGCGGCCGCGCGGCCCGTCGGAAAGGCGCCCGAAGCGGGGGGCCAGCCAGGGCTCCCAGGCCCAGCGCAGGGCCTGAAGGCTGCCGGCCACCGTGGCACAGCCAAGCACCAGTCCGCCAAGGGACATGCTTGCTCCGGCATGATTGCCCACCATGCGGCTCAGCGTGGCGGCGTAGAGGCCCTGAAAGGTCAGTGCCACCATGAAACCTGTAACCATGACGCGCAAGAGTCCCGGCTGATGGAAAAGATGTGCGGGAAGCAGGCGGGTACTGCTCTTGTCGCGGGCCGAATCACTCATATGGCGGGACGGCAGCTTGAGAAATGCCAGCAGCAGAGCAGCCATGGTGAACAGACCGAAAAAAGCCGCCACTATTTTCAGACCCAGCAGGTCGGCCAAAATGCCACCGCCCAGCATACCCCCCAGGCTGCCAAGTCGGAAAATACCCTGATAGGTGCCCATGAGGTAGCCGCGATTATTGCGACTGGACAGCTCAAGAATGGTAAAGAGCGCCCCCAGCTTGAGCAGCGTCCAGGCCAGTCCCCAGAGGCAGCGCAGCAGCAGCCATGCGGCAAAGGACTGCACCAGCGCATAGCCCAGGGTGGAAATAACAGCCAGACCGGCGGCCAGAATAAGCCCCGTGCGCAGATCGATACGGCTGTATAACCAGCCCACCAGGGGATTGAGGGGCAGGCGCACCAGCCGGTTGACGGATAAAAGGACACCGACTTCCCAGAGGGAGGTCAGCCCGCAGTGCTCCCATTGCACGGGCAGCGCAATGTAGAGCATGCTGTCGCCCAGCAGACAGAAGGCCGTAATGACGGCCATGAGGCGTACTTGATGAAGAACGTCTGGTGAAACATTCTTTTTTGTATCGTCCTGCATCCCTGTATCCTTCCGTTCAGGAGCGGTGTGGGTCAAGAGAGGCCAGGGCCAGCCTGGTCAGCAGTTCCAGTCCGTGCGGCAGGACGTTTTCATCAAAGGTAAAGCGGCCGGTATGGTGACCGGATGTGCGGTCCGCCCCCAGCTGGAGATAGACGGCCTCGCCGCCGTTTTCCTGCACCGTGTTCATGAACCAGCAGAAATCTTCGGATGCCCAGAATTCCGCGCGGGGCAGAATGCGCGTAAAGCCGCCCATGCGTTGCGCCTCTTCCCCCACCAGGCGGGACAGCCCGGGGCTGGATGACGCGCCGGGGCAGTGGCTCTGACAGAGCAGGCGGGAGGTGCAGCCGTACATGCGGGCAGCCCCCCTGACCATGCGCCGAACCTCGGCCAGCATGTAGCCGTTGATATCGCCGGTTTCGCCGCGGGTTTCGCCGCGCAGCCAGGCCGAAGCCGGGATGACGTTGGGGGCTTCGCCCCCGCGCAGCTCGCCCACATTGATGCGTGAGGCGCCCCCGCCATGCCGGGCAATGCCCTGCATGTGCACTGTAGCCGCACAGGCGGCCAGCAGGGCATTGCGGCCTTCCTGCGGGGCAAGGCCCGCATGGGCGCCGCGCCCCTCAAAAAAGACCTCGAAATTGGTGGTGGCCAGAAAATGGCTGGTGCCGCAGATGAGGGTGCCGCTTTTTTCTGCCTGCATGCTCAGATGCAGACCGAAAAGGCGGGACACGCCGTCCACCGCGCCGGCGGCCACCATGCCGGGGGCGCCTTCGCCCTCCTCTTCTGCCGGCTGGAAGATAAGGCGTATCCGCCCCCTGCGGCAGCGGCCGGCCTCGTCCCGCAGACCGGCCAGCATGCGGGCCAGTCCCAGCCCCAGGGCCACGTGCCCGTCATGGCCGCAGGCATGCATCACATCCGGCCGGCAGGAGGCAAAGCCCTGTGCCGCCGGCGCATGATCGGCCGCGTCGCATTCCCGCACGCCGGCATTGGCATCCATGTCAAAGCGAAAGGCCACCAGCGGGCCGTCTTCTGGGTGCGGCCCTATGCTCAGATCGCCCCAGACCCCTGTGAGGCCGTCGGGCATGGCATCCAGCCAGCGGGCAGGCACGCCGTCAGCTGCGGCGCGCTCCCGCTCATGGCGCACAAAGGCCGCCTCCGGCTGGCGCGGACGCGCCGCGGGGCGCAGGGCATCCTTTCCCAGGTGCAGGCAGAAGCCGCTGGCTTCCAGCGTCTCGGCCACCAGTGCCGCCGTGCGGTATTCGCCCCATGCGGGTTCGGGGTGGCGGTGCAGGTCGCGCCGTATGGCAACAAGCCTGTCCCGCTCCTGCTCCGCCGCGGCGTGCAGGCGTGCCTGTATGTCCTTCATACTGCCCCCTCATGGGTATTTGCCAAGTCAACACAGGAACGGTACTATCAATGCGCCATTTCGTGCAAGTCATGTCCGCAGGGGCTGCCGGCGGACGGCGGGCGCACGCAACCCCCCAAGGATGAACCATGCTGACCTTTATTCTGGCCGTTACCTTTGCCGTCCTGGTTTCCTTCACCTGTTCGCTGACCGAAGCCGCCCTCTATGCCGTGCCCTGGTCGTCCATCGAGCGTTCCCGCCGTTCCGGCTCTCCCACGGGGGAGCTGCTGTTCAGGATGCGCAGCGAGGTGGACAAGCCCATTGCCGTCATTCTCACGTGCAATACCGTGGCCAATACGGCCGGTTCGGCCATTGCCGGTTCCACCTTCACGGCGGTATTCGGGGATACGTGGCTGGCTCTGTTCGCGGCCTGCTTTACGGTGATCATTCTGGCCTTTGGCGAGATCGTGCCCAAGACCCTGGGCGTGGCCTATGCCACGCCGCTCATGCAGGTGCTTGCCCGTCCGCTGTCCATTGCCATCAGGGTGCTGACCCCGCTTATCTGGCTCACCGGCCTGCTGACCCGTCTGTTCACTCCCCGGACCAAGGGCGGGCCGGATATTTCCGAGGACGACATCCGCGCCGTGACCAGCCTGTCCCGCGAAGCCGGCAAGATTCAGCCCTACGAGGAAACCTTCATCCGCAATGTGCTGGCCCTGGATCAGAAGCGCGTGTATGAAATCATGACGCCGCGCACGGTGGTCTTTTCCCTGCCTGAGGACTGCACCGTGGAGGAGGCCTACAACAATCCCCGGACCTGGCACATCAGCCGCATTCCCGTGTGGGGAGAGGATAACGAAGACCTGGTGGGCCTGGTGGAACGCCGCGTGCTGGGCCTGGCCATGCGCGAGGGCAAGGGCAGTCAGCCGTTGTCGTCGGTCATGCAGCCTTTGCACTTCATTCTTGAAAATCAGACCATCGACGTGCTGCTGCGCGAGCTGCTGGCATCCCGCGTGCATCTTTTTGCCGTGCTGGACGAATACGGCGGTCTGGCCGGCGTGGTGACCCTGGAAGATGTCATGGAAGAAATTCTGGGCAGCGAAATCGTGGATGAAAGCGATAACGTGGCCGACCTGCGGGAAATGGCCCGCCGCCGCCGGGCATCGCTGCGGGCCAGCGCCGGCGGAACGGCACAGGCCGCTGCGGCCCCCCGTGACGGGGCACAGCGTCAGTGATGTCTATCACAAGCAATCCCGCTATGTTGTAATCCTGATAAAAATTATTCCTGCTTGCCATATGCCCACTTGCCTGCTAGGTTGGACCTCGTATCTTTTTTGACGCCTCGTTTCAGGAGACAGCAATGCCCCGCAAGAGCAATACTCTCGTCTATATTGTGGCTGCCGTGCTTTTTCTCGGAGGGGTGGGCTGGCTTGCCTATGCCGGCTTTTCCGAAAACAGCATCTACTTTCTCAATGTGTCCGAGGCCAGGGCCGCCACGCCGGAAAGCATGCGCGCCGCGCGCCTGTTCGGCACGGTGGCGGCCGACGGCATCACCCCTGCCCAGGACGGGCCGGGGGTTTCCTTTGCCCTTCAGGACAAGGACGACCCCAGCCAGACGCTGCTGGTGCGCTATCGGGGAACTGTGCCGGATAATTTCAAGGCCGGTGCGGAAGTGATTGTGGAAGGACGCATGAATGCGGACAGGAGCTTTGCCGCCAGGATTCTCATGACGCAGTGTCCCTCCAAGTACCAGAAGGAAAACCGCAAGAGCTGACGGGCCGGCCTGCGCCGCATTCCCGCTTCCTGCCCGTATGACAGGCCGGTCCGTGACTGGTCTGTCCGTGCTTTTGCCGTCATTGCCCGTCTGCCGTCATGGCGCGGCGGGGTCATCAAAGGAGTCTCATGTACGTTGTCGCCTATGCCCTGCAACTGCTGGCCCTGATCTTTGCCGTGGGGGGCAGTGCCCTGGCCCTGCTGCAACTCTGGCAGCAGCGCGAGGATGCCCTGCGCCTGGTGGAGAAAGCCCACTGGGCCGTGACCGGTGCCCTGCTGCTGGCCTCGGCCCTGCTGTTGCATGCCCTGTTCTGGAACGATTTTTCCGTCAAATATGTGGCCGATTATACGGACCGCATTCTTCCTGTTTTCTATCGTCTCACGGCCTTCTGGGCCGGGCAGGCGGGGTCCATGCTCTTCTGGGCGCTGTCCGTGGCCATCATGGGAACGCTCTTTGCCTGTACGCGGGCCTACAAAAATCTGCATGGCACCACGCGCCTGTGGTACTGGGGCTTCTTTTACGCGCTCATGGGCTTTTTTGCCCTGGTGCTCACCACCTGGAGCAATCCCTTTGTCATGCTGGACCCGGTTCCCGCCGACGGCAACGGCCTCAACCCCCTGTTGCAGAATCCCGGCATGATTTTCCATCCGCCGCTGCTCTTCCTCGGCTACGGCGGCTTTGCCGTGCCTACCTGTCTGGCGCTGGCGCAGGCCCTGTCGGGACGTCCCGGCGGCGAAGGCGCCTGGGCCGTGGTGACGCGCCCCTTTACCATGCTGGCCTGGGCCTTCCTTACGGCGGGCATCATTCTGGGCATGTGGTGGGCCTATATGGAACTGGGCTGGGGCGGCTACTGGGGCTGGGACCCGGTGGAAAATGCCTCGCTTATTCCCTGGCTGGTGGGCACGGCGGCCCTGCATACCATGATTGTGGAGGAACGCCGGCATAAGCTGGGGCGGGTCAATATCTTCCTTATGGGCCTGACCACGGTTTCCACCTTCTTTGCCACCTTCCTGGTGCGCAGCGGCGTCATCCAGTCCGTCCATGCCTTTGGTTCGGGCAGTGTGGGGCTGCCCCTCACGGTCTTTGTGCTGGTGGGTCTGGTGGTGGTGACCTGGGTAGCCTTCATGGCGCCGCGCCGGGGCGAGGCCCTGTCCTCCCTGGCCAGCCGGGAAGGCGCTCTGGTGCTGGTGGCCTGGCTGCTGCTGGCCGTTTCCGTCATCATCCTTGTGGCCACCATGTGGCCGG
This sequence comes from uncultured Desulfovibrio sp., assembly GCF_944324505.1. Taxonomy (NCBI): domain Bacteria; kingdom Pseudomonadati; phylum Thermodesulfobacteriota; class Desulfovibrionia; order Desulfovibrionales; family Desulfovibrionaceae; genus Desulfovibrio; species uncultured Desulfovibrio sp. Next base: position 123,980 of record NZ_CALUWO010000007.1, on the reverse strand, counting down.
TGATCAGCTCCCTGTGGAGCCAGCAGAATGTGGGCCTGGAAGCCTCCTTCTACAACCGGGTGGTGCTGCCGCTGGCGGCGGTGCTGGTGCTCTTGCTGGTGGTCTGTCCCTGGCTGGGCTGGACGGGCGGCCTGCGCCACGGGGCGCGCCTTCTGGTGGTGCTCATGGCCCTGCTGGGCGCCGGGGCGGGCTTTTACGCCATGGGCTTTACCCTGCCCCTGCCCCTGCTGACCTCGGCGGCGGCGGTGGCCTGCATCGTGGGCGCCGTTCTGCTGGGGGCGGGCCTGTTCCGTCCGGGCGGCATGGGGTCCCTGGGGGCCGTGGGGGTACATCTGGGGCTGGCGCTCATGGCGCTGGGCATTGCCTTTTCCGGCCCCTACAAGATGGAGCATGACCACTACTTTACCGCCGGCGACAGCATTGTCATTGACGGGCATACGGTGACCCTTACGGCGCTGGTGGAAGGCAACGGACCGGGCTTTCACTATCTGGAGGGCCGTCTGGAGGTTTCCCGGGACGGCCGGCCGCTGGGCGAGCTGAAACCGCAGCGCCGCATCTATGACAAGTTCGGCAGCATGCAGTTCACGGAAGTGGATGTCATCCCCGGTCTTGGCAAGGAAATCTATGCCTCGCTGCTGGGGCTGGATCAGCAGGGGCGCGCGCTGGTCAAGGTCAGCGTGGAACCGCTGGTCAACTGGCTGTGGATAGGCGGCACGCTCATGTCGCTTTTCCCCTTGTGCATGCTCTGGAGGCGGCGTTCGTCCGGTCGCAGCGAAGCCGGGAAAAAGCCGGAAACGGCAGGAGAAGCCTAAGTACATGTTGCAGGTGGAACATCTTGCCAAGGTGTACGGGGCGCGGGTGGTCCTGCGCGACGTGCATTGCCGCTTTGCACCGGCCAGCGTTTCCCTGCTGGCCGGCGGCAACGGCGCAGGCAAAAGCACCCTGCTGCGCATGATAGCCGGACTGGCCCGGCCCACGTCCGGCAGCATCCGCTTTACGGGAGAGCCGGCCGTGGCCTATCTGGGCCACGCCACCTTTCTCTATCCCGGCCTGAGCGCGCTGGAAAACCTGCACTTCTGGAACCGCGCGCATGGCCTCGGCCTTTCCCGCCAGCGCCTGCTGCACCTGCTGGAGCATGTGGGGCTGGCTGCCCATGCCCATGAGCGGGCGGGGGTTTTTTCGCGCGGCATGGCGCAGCGTCTCAATCTGGCCCGGGTGCTCATGCTTCAGGCCGACCTCCTGCTGCTGGACGAGCCGGGCACGGGGCTGGATGCCGCGTCGCAGCAGCTGCTGCGTCAGGAAATCGTTCAGGCCAGGGAACGGGGCGCCTGTGTCATTGTGGTGAGTCATGATCTTGCCGGTGACGCGGCGGTGGCCGACCGCCTGCTGCTGCTGCGGGGCGGGCGTCTGTGTCAGGATGGTCCCATGCCCCGCCATCTGGATGCCGCCGGCTGGCAGGCGCTGCTGGCGCCCGCCGGGGAGGAAAACGCATGTTCCGCCTAGCCCTGTGCATGGCGCGCAAGGATTTGCTGCTGACGCTGGGGCGCGGCAGCGCCCTGGTGCAGGGCCTGCTGCTGGGCCTTTTGCTGCTGTTTGTGTTCAGCCTGTCACAGGGCGTGGGCGAGCGCATGAGTCCTCAGGGGGCAGCCGCTGTTTTCTGGCTGGGCGCCCTGTTCTGTCAGGTGCTGGTTTTCAACGGCCTGTACGCGCTGGAAGAAATCGGCGGCGCCCGCCTGGGCCTGCTGCTGCTTCCGGCCCCGGTTCAGGGCGTATGGCTGGGCAAGGCACTGGCCGGTCTTGTCCTGCTGCTCATGGCCCAGATGGTTTTTCTGCCGGCGGCTGTGGTCTTTCTGGGGCAGGAGCTTCAGGGATCGCCGGCCACGGGGCTGCTGGCGCTGCTGCTGGTGGATGTGGGCATCTGCGCCCTGGGGTCCCTGCTGGGGGCGCTGGCCCAGGGGGGCGGTTCGCGCGAATCGCTGCTGAGCATTGTGCTGTTTCCGCTGCTTGTACCGCTTCTGCTGGCCGGCATCCGGGTGGGGGCGCAGACCTTCGGCCTGGATGATCCGGACGGCGCCCTGGGCTGGTTGCAGCTTGCGGCGGCCTTTGATGCCGTTTTTCTTGCTGCCGGGCTTCTGCTGTTCGGCTTCATGTACGGAGGAGACGACTAGATGTCACGTCCGCTTTCTCCCCTTCCTTCCGTTCTGCTGGCCGCGGGGGCGCTGGCCTTTGCCGGCTGCCAGTGGCTGATCCATGCCTATGCGCCGCTGGAGGCGCAGCTGGGCCTCATGCAGAAAATTTTCTATGTGCACCTGCCGCTGGCCTGGTGGGCACTGATCAGTTTTTTTGTGGTTTTTGCGGGGTCCGTGGCCGTGCTGGTCCGTGGCAGCCAGTCTGCCGACCGCCTGTGCCGGGCTGCCGCCGAGGTGGGCGTGCTGCTCAGCGGTCTGACCCTTGTGACGGGCATGATCTGGGCGCGCCGTTCGTGGGGCGTCTGGTGGACGTGGGATCCGCGCCTGACCACGGCCCTCATCATGTGGTTTGTGTATACGGGCTATCTGGTGCTGCGCGGTCTGGACCTGCCGCCCCGGCGCAAGAGCGTGGTCTGTGCCGTGCTGGGCATTGTGGCCTTTCTGGATGTGCCGCTGGTTTTCTTGTCCGCGCGGCTCTGGCGCTCCATCCATCCCAATGTCATTGGGGCGGAAGGCGGCGGCATGGAGCCGGAAATGGCCCTTACGGCCGTATGCTGCGTGCTGGCCTTTGGTCTGTTCTGGGCCGGCCTGATCTGGCTGCGCAAGCGTCAGCTGGACCTGGAAGCCCGCCTGGAGGCCGCGCTGCTGGCCCGGCGCGGCGCCGGTCTTTTCTGACCGCAACGGGCGGGGATTCCCGCCGGAGAACGCTATGGATACCAACGTGATCTACTGGCTTGTGGCCGCCAATGCCGCCGTCTGGGCAGGCATGGGCGCCTATCTTGTCTTTCTGGGGCTGCGGCAGCGCGCGCTGGCCCGCCGTCTCATGCAACTGGAGCTGCTCAAGCATGACTGATTCTGTCAAAACATCGCACAAACTGCTTATGGTCCTTCTGTTTGCCGGGCTGGCCATCATGCTCGGCGCGGCTCTTCTCGGGCGCTTCAAGGATCCGCACCTGGTGGTGCAGACGCCGCACGCGGTGCAGCAGGCCCAGGAGGATACGGCCGTCGTGGGCCGGCTTATGCAGCAGGTGTCTGAAAATCCTGCGGACAAGGAAGCCCTCATGGCGCTGGTGGACCATCTTGTCCGCATGCAAAGCTGGGAACCCGCCGAAACCTTTGTGCAGCGGGCCATTCTGCTGGATGTCAACGATCCCAAGCCGCTGCACATGCTGGGGGTTATCCAGCACAGCACAGGGCGCAACAGCGAGGCGGCAGCCACGCTGGAACAGGCCCTGAAGCTGGGGGATGATCCTTCCGTGCGCTACAGTCTTGGTGTGCTCTATATCTATTATCTCAAGGATGTGGAGCGCGGCGTGGCCCATCTCAAGGCCGGCCTTCTGCTGCCGACAGCCAGCGATGCGCTCAAGCAGCACATGCGCATGGAACTGGAAAAGCTGGCCGCCGGCAGTGCTCCGGCAAAGTAGGCTTTTTTGCTGCAATGGCGCCCGGACCGCTCCGCAGGAGCGGCGGCGCGCCCTGGGGCAAGCCCGGTCCGCCGGGCTTGCCGTTTTTGTTCCGGGCCTACAGCGCCAAGCGTTTCTTGGCTTGCCAAGGGGACGGGACTATTCTAGATATGTGCTGTAAAAATTTTTTTGCAAGGTCGTGTCATGTCCACTGAACATCATGAAAAAGCCGCTTCTTCCACGGCGTCCGCTCCGTCTTCTGCGGAAGCGCCCCTGAGCATGCCCGCTGCTCCCGCACAGCAGCGGGCCGCGGGTACCGTATCCCGCAGCACCTGCCTGCTTTTTGTCTGCCTGGCCCTGTTCTGCGGCCTGCTGCTGGGCAATCTCATGCCGCATATTCTGGGTGATACCGTATCGCTGCTGGGGGGCGGCAGCTCCCGCCCCGTGCCCCCGGTGGGACAGAGCAGCTCCCCCGCCGTAACGCCAGCCCCGCCCGCGCCCGCTGCGCCGGCAGCTGCCGATAGCGGCGGAACAGACGATGCCATGCTCACGCCCGAGCAGAAGCATATTGCCCATCTGGAACAGGCCGTGGCCGCCGGTTCGGGCACCGAGGCGGAATGGGTGGCCCTGGGCAATGCCTATTTTGACACGCATCAGCCGGCCAAGGCCATTCATGCCTACACCAGGGCGCTGGCCATCAATCCTGCCAATGCCAACGTGCTCACGGACCTGGGCATCATGTATCGTGAAAACGGCCAGTTGCAGGAAGCCTTGAACAGCTTTGCCAAGGCCATTCAGTATGACCCCCGTCATGAGCATGCCCGCTTCAACATGGGGGTGGTGCTGCTTTTCGATCTCAAGCGCAATAATGAGGCCAAGAAGGTCTGGCAGGAACTGTTGCAGCTCAATCCCGGCGCCACGGCGCCCGATGGACAGCCCCTTGCCAATCTGATCCGGCAGTGTGACGCTCCGGCATTCTAGGATGAGACCATGAAACACCAATCTCTTCGCACGGCGTTTTGGCTGGGCTGCTGCCTTTGTTTTCTGCTGGTCTGCGCACCGCTGCGGGCCGCAACCCCCCAGGTTCCCGCCGTCCTGAACAGCCCCCAGCTGTCCCTGCTGCCCTATCTGGATGCCTATCTGGATACCACGGGTGAAATGGATGTGGAGGAAGTGGCCGCGCCTGCCAATGCGCCGGCCTTTCATCCGCTGGATGTGAAGCACCTGCCGCATGCCACGGGGACCACCTGGCTGCGTTTCACCCTTGCGCCGGCCGCACAGGGGGCGGACAGCTCGACCATTCTGCTGGACCTGGGCGAAAGCATTCCCGGCCGGCCGGCCTTGTTCAGCCCCGGGCTGGACAGCCTGAGCGGCGCCACGGAATGGCAGGAAGCCACGCCCGGTTCGCGCAAGGTGCTTCTGCTGCCCCGAAGCGGGCCGGAAGCCCTGACCTGCTATATCCGCCTCGACGGGCTGCCGGGCCTGTGGTTTGCGCCCATGCTGCGCACGCCGCACAATGCGGCTACGGACCTTTCCGGCCTGGCCGGCAAGAGCGCGCTGCTGGCCCTGGGGGTGGTCATGCTGCTGTGCCTGCTGCGGGGCCTTTCCGAACCCGGCCAGTGGCGCTTCTGGACAGCTCTCTACGTGGGCATGGCCATGGTCCAGGGCTATTACGGCCTGCCCGGCAACGGGGCCGGACATTTTGACTTTCAGGATGCCGCGGCCCTACTGTCTCCCGGCCTGGCCCTCATGATGCTGCCCCACGTGGGACGCCATCTCATGCAGACCCGTGGCCGGCACCGCATTCTGGATGCGCAGTTCATTCTGCTGGTCCTGCCCGGCGCGGCTCTGGCCCTGCTGCCGCTGATTCCCGAAATGGGCTGGATCACGCGCTATCTGCCCCTGTGGCCGGCAGGCGCCCTGCTGCTGGTGCCCACCAGTACGGCGGCCTGCCTCATGGGCCTGCCCGGCGCCCGGCGTTTTCTGCTGGGCTGCCTCATTCCTCCGCTGGCTGTGGCGGCTTCCGTCATGGGGCTGGAACATGGCTATGCGCCGAGCCTGCTGGCCGCCCTGCCCCTGTGGGGCACGGCCCTGAGCGCCCTGCTTATTGCGGCCACGGCAGCGCCCCGCCATGAGGCCCGCGAGGATGACCCCATTGATCTGACCATGCCTGCCCTGGAAGGGGTGGGCAATGCCGTGCCCGTGGATGCTCCCCTGACCATGGGGGATGAACCGCTGCCCACGCTGGACGACCCCAATCTGCGTCTGCTGCCGGCGGAAGCGCCCGCGGCGGGTCTGCCTCTGCCGCACATGGATGAACCGTCGCTGACGGCCGCCCGCCCTGCCCCGGCCGGGGCGGCTTCTGCCCGGTCTGGAACCGACAGCACGGGGGCCGTATCTGCCCTGAAGGAACGGCTGAGCCAGCCGCTGGATACGCTGCTGCGTGAGGCTGCCGCCCTCCAGGCCTGCACCCTGCCGCCCGGCGCACGGGAAACGGCCGGACAGATGGCCGATACCGCCCGGCGCATGGCCTCGCTGCTGGCAGGCAAGCCTGCCGGCCAGCATGGACAGGCAGCGGCCGCACCTGTGGAGGAAGATTTCAATTTGCAGGAACTCATGCGCTCCGTGCATGATGCCGTGGCCGCTGCGGCGGAACGGGCAGGCATCAGCCTGGCCTGGTACATGCCCCCGCAGCTGCCCGCCTTGTTCCGGGGGGATCACGCAAGCCTGTATGGCGTGCTGCACGAACTGCTGGAAAGCGCCGTGCGGGCCACGCACCGGGGCAGCGTGCATGTTTCGGTGCGGCCCATGCCGGAAAGCCTTGATCCCGGCCATCTGCTTTTTACCATCCGCGACAGCGGCAGCGGCCTGCCCCCGCAGGAACGTTCCGCCCTGGCCCTGGCCCATGCCTGGGAACTGGCCGGGCGGTATGAAGGGCTGCTGCGGGCAGAGGCCGATGGTCACGGGGCGGTCATTGCCTTCAGTCTGCATCTGCTGCCGGTGGAACAGGAACGTGCTTCCCGGAGCATGCCGGAGCAGCCCGTCCGTCCCCGGACGCAGGCACCTGCGGCAGACACGGCGCCCGTAGCAGACATGGCAAAGCCTGCGCCCGAACCGGCGGCGCCTGCTGCGGCCCCGGTGGAGGATGACGGCGGTCCCAAACCCCTGACCACGCCGGACCTGGGGCGGCGCGCCAGACGCCCGCGCATCATGATCTGCGTCAATGATGAAATGGAGCAGCACAGCTTTATCCAGAAAATCAATGACCTGCCCTACGTCATCCTGCAAACGCGCACCCTGCGTGAAGCGCTGGCCATGCACGAGCATCGGCCCCAGTCCATCCTCATCGTGGCCGGACGCAATGTGACGCCGGAGGTGGCCCCTGCGCTGGCACGTTTCCGCCAGCGGGCCAGTGAGGCGCATCTGCCGGTTTTTGCCGCCATTGCCATCACGCAGGATGACAGCCAGTGGGATGCGCTGGCCCATGCGGGCTTTACGCACGCGCTGCTGGAACCTGTCCAGCGGGAAACCCTGCGCGAAACCGTGCAGGAAATTCTTTCCAGTACCCAGCCCGTGCCCCAGCCCGCTGCCGCCAGCCGGGAAGAGACACCAGCCGCGCCTGCGGCGGTGACACCGACCGCGGAGACGGCGGAGAGGGACGCTGCGCCGTCCGCAGAGAATGCCGCTGCCGGACAGCAGGCGATGCCGGAAAATCCGCCTGCCTCCCCTGCCGCCAGCGTGATGCCCAAAACGGAAGGTCCCGCGGATGCCGTGTCGCCGCAGCCGTTGGCGGAGGAGGCACCGGCTGTACCGGACGCACAGGTCGCATCAGCCGATGAGACGGAGCCGATGGCGCCGACCGTCACGGCGCCGCTGGCCGAAACGCCGTCGCCCGCGCCGGCAGCCGCTGCCGGCACGGATAGCCATCAGCCGGCAGCGCCGGAAAAGGCCACCCTGGACAACCGCTGGGGGCCGCGTGAAACGGCGGTGGAGGCCGCCACGCCGGCGCAGGATACGCGCGTGCCGCTGGATAATCGCTGGGGCGAGACGCCGGCTTTCCGGCAGGACACTGCCGTGTCCCACGAGACCGAAAACACGCAACAGGCTCCGGATACGGTCAGCGAACAGGCGGCCGTTCCCCAGGCCGCTGCGGCCACGGAAGCCGCTGCCGCGCCCGTGACGGCGGCGGCCAGCGCCGAAGTGCGCCCCGCTGCGCCAGCCCCTGAGCACAACGTCCGCGAGCAGCGCCCTGCCCGTCCGGCGCCGCGCATCGGCAGCGGTCTGCTGCCCGGTGCGGAAGCCTATGACAGTCACGTGGAATGGGTGGGAGAACCCACCCCCATTGTGCGCACTGCGGAAAAAAGCCCTGCGCCCGCCATTCCCCAGCGCCGGGTACCGGGCGATGGCGCTGAGACCCTGCGCCATCAGATAACGGATATTGTACGTCGCACCAGCCAGCCGGCGGCAGCGAGCACGCCGGCAGCGAGCGCGACGGAGGTTCCCACGGTGCGCCTCAGCGAGGCCTTGCGGCAGGAAGAGGCCCGTGCCGGCGGGGAGGAAACGGCGGCTCCGGCCGCCATGCCGGCAGCGCAGCCTGCTGCCGGCAGCGCGCCCCGCGGTGCTGACCGTCCGGCGGCCGTGACGCCGCACAGCCCGTCGTCTGCGCCGGCTCCTGCTGACAGACTGCCGGAAGGGCCGTCGCCTGACAGAGGCGCTCCTTCCCTGCTGCGCCGCGTCCTGGGACGCCTGCAGGGCAGTGAAACCGCACGTGCTGCGTCTGCCGGCCGTGCGCCGCTGTCCGTGCCCGGCAGGGAAACCCCTGCTGCCGTGCCGCAGGCACAGGCAGCGACCCGGACGCCGGGGCAGAGCGTGGCGCAGACCTCCGCGCCATCGGCTGTCCCACTGTCGAGCACTCAGGCGGTCAGCCAGACGGCCAGCCAGAAAGTTAGCCAGACGGCCAGTGAAGCGAGTGGGCCGGCTGTCGGTCAGTCTGCCAGACGGCTGGCCGAGCCGCAGGCAGGTCCGGTGGAGCCGCCGGTTCGGCAGCCTGCTGCCGGCAGCACCGGTGCTCCCTTCCCGGCATCTCCCGCCGCCAGCGCACCGGCAGTGGATACGGAAATGCTGGACCTGGTGAAGCGCCTGAGCGCGGCCATCCAGGAGGCGCAGCAGCACTATGCCCGGCGCGACTGCCGCGGCGTGGCCGATGCCGCACAGTACATTGCCCAGTCGGCGGAATCCTACGGCTTCCGCTCTCTGGGGCGCATGGCCCGCTGCGTGGAGCAGGCTGGCCGCCATGACGATCTGGATGCCCTGCGCGATCTCCTGCCCGATCTGGTGGCGCAGGTGGAACGCCGGCGCATTGCCATTGGCCGTGAACTCTCCTGACGGTAGACCGTCCCCCGGAAGCTCCCGGCTTCCGGGGGAAGGAAAATGCCCATGGTTGACTGGATCAATCCCTTTCACATTGTGCTTTTTCTTGCCATTCACAGCCTGTCCTGGCTGGGGGTGGTCCACGCCCTGCTGACCAAGCAGGATCCCCGCTCTGCCCTGGGCTGGTCGGCCACCATGCTCTTTCTGCCTCTGGTGGGGCCGCTGCTGTACACGCTGTTTGGCATCAGCCGCGCCCAGAGCGCCGCGCAGCGCATGCTGCACAGGATAGCCTCCCATGATCCCGGCTATGTGCATCCGCCCCGCGAGCCGCACAGGCAGCATACCATCCCGCCGGAAGCCCAGCTGCTGGAAAAGCTGGGGCACCGGCTCACGGCCCGCAATCTTTGCGGCGGCAACAGCATCACCCCGCTGCACAATGGCAATGCCGCCTATCCGGCCATGCTCCAGGCCATCGACGAGGCCCGCCATCTGGTCTACCTGTCCACCTACATTTTCAGTGCCGGCGAGGTGGCCTCATCCTTCTGTCGTGCCCTGTCCCGTGCCGCTGCCCGTGGTGTGGACGTGCGCCTGCTGGTGGACGGTTTTGGCGGCTCCTTCTATTCCCTGCGCAAACCCTGGGCGGAACTGGCCCGCACTCCGGTGCAGGTGGCCCGCTTTCTGCCCCTGCGGCTGCTGCCGCCGCGGCTGTGCATCAATCTGCGCAATCACCGCAAGGTGCTGGTGTGTGACGGCGTGGCCTTTACCGGCGGCATGAACATTTCTGACGCACACGTGCTCAGGGGCAGCCGCAACGACGTGCAGGACATGCACTTCCGCTGCACTGGTCCCATTGCCCGGCAGCTGCTGCGTGCCTTCATGCTGGACTGGGGCTTTGCCTGCGGCAGTTACAGTCCGCTGCCGGAAATGCCCATTGTGGAACAGGGGGGCGGCAGCCACTGCCGTCTTATTCTGGACGGGCCGGATTCGGATACGGATCCGCTCAATGATCTCATTGCCGGTGCCATCAGCGGGGCCAGGCGCAGCGTGCGCATCATGACGCCCTATTTTCTGCCCACCAGTCAGCTCATGACCAGTCTGCGCAGCGCGGCACAGCGCGGCCTGGACGTGCGCGTGGTGCTGCCTGCGCGCAACAATCTGCCCTATGTGCACTGGGCCAGTTTCCGCCTTATGCCGTCCCTGCTGCGGGCGGGCGTGCGCATCTGGCAGCAGCAGCCGCCCTTTGCCCATACCAAGCTGCTGGCGGTGGACGGCTATTATGCGCAGATCGGTTCGGCCAATCTGGATGCCCGCAGCTTGCATCTCAATTTTGAGCTGAACATGGAAGTCTTCGACGAACATTTCCATGACCTGCTGGCCGAACACATGGACAAGGCCATGCAGCGCGGCACGGAAATCACTCTGGAACGTCTTGCTCGCCGTTCCCTGCCGGTTCGTCTGCGTGATGCGGCCTGCTGGCTTTTTTCGCCCTATCTTTAACCCCGTGTTCCGCCGGCAGCCGCTGGCGCCGGCGGCAATATGCGTTGCAAGGAGTCCTGCCGTGGAAGAAATCAGGATTCGTCTGGAAGTGATCCGGTCCTGCTGCCCGCTCTACAGCGAGGGCGATGCCGTGATTTTTGACGGCCCCGCCATCGACAAGGAGGCCAGCGGCAATATCTGCATGATGGCCATGAATGCGGTGTTTCCCTTTGTCTATGCGGCGCGCAAGGGCGTGATCAACGAAGGCCCCTTTCAGTGCCCCGACTGTGCCGACAAGGTGGAATTCCGGATTCGCAGGGACTGAGGCGCTGCCGTGCGTCGTTCCTGTCTGGTGCGGGAAGGCCGCCGCAAGACGTTCCTTCCGGGGGGGATGTTTCATGAAATATCGTTGTCTGTTGTTTTGTCTGGCCGTTCTGGTGATTCTTGGGGCATGCCCGTTGACCGGTGAAGCCGCCGGGGAGGATGGCCCCGCGGATACGGGGGACGCAAGGCCGCAAAGCGGCACCCTGCGTCACTTCATGGCCTTTTCCATGAACGTGCTGGACGGCTGGAATGCCACGCAGCCGTCGGCGCAGGTGGTTGCCGTGGTGTCCAGGGACAGGGCGGCGTCCTTTTCCGTGGTGCACAGCCGGATGGACGGCACGGACCCTGCGGCCTTTGCCCGGGACATGTCCCGGCGTCTGGGGGGAACGGAGCCGGTGGAAAAGGACGGCTGGTACAGCTTCACCTTTGCCAGCAATGGCGTGGAAAGCAGCAGCTCCATGCACTTTTCCGGCGAGAATTTCAGCATGATCACCGTGACGGACCCCGGGGGAACCCGGCGGGCCGAGATTGATGCCATGCTGGCTACCATACGGATACGGCCGCTGCCGTAACCGCATAAAAGACGCCCCGCAGCTTCTGCTGCGGGGCGTCTTTGCAAAGAAGCGGCCGAAGGGATGCGGCCTATTCCACGGTAACGCTCTTGGCCAGATTGCGGGGCTGGTCCACGTCCTTGCCCAGATAATCCGCCATTTCATAGCTGAAGAGTTGCAGGGCCGGCAGGGCCATGAAGGCGGAAAGCGGCGCCGGCAGGGCCGGAATGCGCCAGAGGTGATCGGCGTCCGGCTCATGCCCCGCATTGCACAGGGCAATGACCTTGCCCTGGCGGGCCTTGACTTCCACCATATTGGAAATGACCTTGGGATAGAGGGCGTCATCCAGGGCCAGCACCAGGGAGGGGAAGGTCGGATCGATGAGGGCAATGGGGCCGTGCTTCATTTCGCCGGCGGCATAGCCTTCGGCATGGATATAGGACAGTTCCTTGAGCTTCAGTGCCCCTTCCAGGGCCAGCGGATAGCAGTGCCCCCGCCCCAGGTAGAAGAAGTTACGGGCCTGGGCATACTGGCGGGACAGTTCCCGTGCCCGCTGGTGCATGTCGGGCAGGGCCGCTTCCAGCAGGGCCGGCAGGCTCTCCAGAACGGCCAGCCGTTCGGCACGCTGTGCGCTGCTGCCCACGCTGTTGCGCTGCCCCCAGTACAGGGCCATGAGGGACAGCATGAGCATCTGGCTGCACATGGCCTTGGTGGAGGCCACGCTGATTTCCGGTCCGGCCTGGGTCAGGATGACGGCCGAGGCCTCGCGGGCAATGGAAGACCCCACCACATTGCACAGCCCCAGGACAGGAATGCCCTTCTGCCGGGCAATGCGCAGGGCGGCCAGGGTATCGGCAGTCTCGCCGCTCTGGCTGATGACCAGCACCATTTCGTCTTCGCCCAGCAGCAGTGCGTCGCGGTAGCGGAATTCTGAGGCAATTTCCAGCTGCACGGGGATGTGCGCCCAGCTTTCCAGCAGGTGCCGCCCCCACATGCCCGCGTGGTAGGAGGTGCCGCAGGCCACGATATGCAGGCGGCGCGGCACGGGCAGGCTGTCCAGTTCGGGCAGGCGCACGCTGTCGCCCTGCACGCGGCCGCTCAGGCCGTCGGTGATGACGCGGGGCTGCTCGAAGATTTCCTTGAGCATGAAGTGGCGGTATCCGCCCTTCTGGGCGGCCTGCATGTCCCAGGTAATGGTCTGGACGGGATGCTGCACCGCCGCAAGGTCTTCCAGGCGCAGAATGCGGTATTGCGAGGCCGAGCACTGCACAATGTCGCCGTCTTCCAGAAAGATGACCTGGCGCGTATAGGGCAGAAAGGCCGGAATGTCCGAGGCCACAAAGTATTCTCCGGTGCCCAGACCGAAGATGAGCGGCGCGGACATGCGGGCCGCCAGCAGGCTGTCGGGATTCTGGCTGTCCATGAGGCAGACGGCGTAGGCGCCGTGCGCCTGACGCAGGGCCGCCGCAAAGGCATGCAGCAGGTCAGGTTCCGTCTTGCAGCATTCGGAAATGAGATTGACCAGCACCTCGGTGTCGGTTTCCGAATGGAAGACATAGCCGAGGCCTTGCAGGCGCTCCCGGATTTCCTGATAGTTTTCGATGATGCCATTGTGCACCAGGGCCAGCCGCCCGTCATTGCTGCACTGGGGGTGGGCATTGCGTTCCGCCGGCTCGCCGTGCGTGGCCCAGCGGGTATGCCCCATGGCCGTGGTGGCCAGGGTCACGGGTTCGTGCGCCAGCTTTTCCTCCAGCGCGGCCAGCTTGCCCTTGGCCCGGATGACGGCCAGGCCGCCCTTGAGGCCAAAGGCCACGCCCGCCGAGTCATACCCTCGATATTCCAGACGACGCAGTCCTTCCACCACCACGGGAACACCGGGACGATGACCGGTATAGCCGATGATGCCGCACATAGTTTTCTCCTTGATGACATGAAGGGGAGAACGCCCCCTTGCGCGTGGCAAAAAGCGTTGCTCCCCTTGTGATCCTTGTGTTCCTTCCGCAGAGCGGAAGAACGTCAGCTAGCCGCCAATCTGCTTGAGCAGCGCGGCATTCTGTTTGATTTCGGCCTTGCGTTGCAGATTTCCCAGGAACAGGGCAAACAGTTCGCTGCTGCGGCGGCTGCGCATGAGGCCGTCAAAGGTCTGCTTCATGCTGTCCCATTCGGCGGGATCGGCTTCCACCACCTTGTCCACCCGGCAGATGAAGGCGCCGGCGCCCTCGGCCTCGCTGGTCAGGCTGAAGGCCTGCGGCAGCCACTGTTCCAGCGGCGCGGCAAACACGGCCTTGGCCAGAGAGGTATCGGCCGCAAAGCCGGTCAGCAGGCCGTCACGGCCCAGATCGCCCTGCTTTTCGCCCTGGGGAGCGCTGCCCTCGCGGGCGCTTTTGAGTTCCCCGGCCGCTGCGGCAAGGGCTGCCTTGAGCGCGCCGTCCGCCACCAGCTTTTCCCGAATGGTCTCGCGCACTTCGGCCAGGTCGGGCACGCGCTGCGCCTCGGCCTTGCTGATGCGGGCCACCAGATAGTGGTCGCCGGCTTCCAGGGCGGTGTCCACGGGATTGCCGCTGCCCGCGCTCAGCAGTGCCCTGGCACTGTCGGCGGAAATGCCCAGTTCCTTTTGCAGGGCATCGGCAGTAAGCAGATCGGTACTGCTCACGCTCAGGCCGAAGCGTTTGGCGCTGTCAGCCAGGGGCTTCTTGAGGATATTGTCTTCGATGAGGCTGTCCAGGGCGTCATTGAGCTTTTCCAGGCCGCGCTGCCGGGCCAGGTCGTCACGAATGCCCTTTTCCACCTCGGCAAAGGGCAGGGTGCCGGCGGCTTTCTTTTCGTGCACGAGAATGAGGTGCAGGCCAAAGGTGGTGCGTACCGGATCGGAGACCGTGCCCGGTTCCAGGGCAAAGGCGGCCGCGTCAAAGGGGGGCACGGTCTGGCCGTGCTGTATCCAGCCCAGTTCCCCGCCGGGACCGGCGGCATTGGGGCCGTTGTGGGCATTGGCCACCTCGGCAAAGGGCTTGCCCGACGCCAGTTCCTGGCGGATGGCCGCCACCTTTTCTTCCGCCTGCTTCACCGCATCGGCCGGGGCATCTTCCCGGAGCGGCACCAGAATATGCGAGACCCTGACCTGTTCAGGGGATGCATAGCGCGAAAGATTGCGTTCATACTGGGCCTGGGCATCGGCCTCGCTGATGCTCTGGGGCGTGACCAGCAGGGTGGGAGAAATGGCCACATATTCCACCGCGGCCCGGGCCGGCCGGGTGAATTCCTGCTTGTGGGCCTCATAATAGGCGGCAATGTCCGTTTCGGCAGGAGTTACCGAGGCGGCAAAGCGCGATGCCGGCAGGAAGACATAGGTCAGGGCGCGCTTCTGGCGCAGATAGTCGTAATAGGCGCGGGATTCCGCTGCATTGTTCCACACGCCGGCGTCCACGAGCCGTTCCAGCTTCTGATTGAGCATGTCGCTGGCGAGTTTGCGTTCAAAGGCGGCCACGCTGCGGTGCTGGTTTTCCACAAGGCGCTTGAACAGCTCGGGGTCGAACTTGCCTTCGCTGTTCTGGAAGGCCTGCACGTTTTCCACGGCCTGGCGCATTTCCAGGGGAGAGATGGCAATGCCCGCGCGGGCGGCCTCCTGCTCAAGCAGCTTCTGCATGATGAGCGTATTGAGCACGCGCTGGCCCAGGTTTTCTGCGGCCAGCTGTTCGCGGGTGATCTGGGGATTCTGGCGCTGGATGGCCTCAAGCGCATCCTGATAGGCCTGTTCGTAGTCACGGATGGAGATGCCGTCGCCATTGACCACGGCCACCACATTGCCGCTGCTGGAATCCGTGAGGCTTCCCACGCCCCAGAAAACAAAGACAACGATGATCAGGCCAAAGATCAGTTTGACACCCAGCGACTGGGTATTGGAACGGATAAAATCGAGCATGTGGACTCCGGTAGAGCGGATTGGTACACCATAAGGGCGCACAAGGCTTCAGCATAGCCGTATAGCCGTTGAAACTCAAGCTGCGAGCGCGGGGACAGCTCCCGGCATCGCGGGCAGCGGACGGCGGCAACGGGCTGACAAGCGGGCGGAAATGGGCTAGAGGCTTCTGCCGCCCGGCGTTGCCCCCTGCTGCCGTGGCGGATCGTGTGCCGTGCGGGGCAGGTCCAGGCCCGGCGCCTGCCGGCAGGCAGGGCATGGGCGGGACATTGGTTGCAGGGGCGGCCATCCCGGAGGAAAGAATATGGAAAACCTACAGATACGGCAGCTGCTGGACGCCGTGGCCCGTGGCGACATGCTGCCGGCAGAGGCCATGCGGCATCTGAGCGCCCTGCCGCTGGAAGACAGCCTCAACGGGCTTGCGCTGGACCCGCAGCGTGCCGTGCGCACCGGTATCGGCGAAGTGGTCTTTGCCCAGAACAAGAGTGACGAGGCCCTGCTGGGCGCGGTGCGCGGTCTGCATGCTGATGGCAGCCCGGTTCTGGTGAGCCGGGCAGATCCCCGGCAGGGGCAGCTGCTGCTGGACAGTTTTTCCGGGGGACGCTACTGGCCCCAGGCCCGCCTGTTTACGCTGGGTCCCCGCCGTGCCGATGGCGGACAGGAAGATGCCCTGGAACTCGGCCCGCCGTGGCCGCAGGCCGGCGAGGTTCTTGTGGTTACGGCCGGGGCGGCGGACATTCCCGTGGGCGCCGAAGCCTATGGCGCTCTGCGTTTCTGGGGGCATGCCTGCGGTTTCATCACCGATGTGGGGGTGGCCGGTCTGCACCGGCTGACGCCGCATCTGCCCGCCCTGCGGCAGGCACGCTGCGTCATTGCCGTGGCGGGCATGGAGGGCGCCCTGCCCTCGGTGCTGGCTGGTCTGGTGCGCTGTCCGCTGCTGGCAGTGCCCACGTCCGTGGGCTATGGCGTGGGCAGCGGGGGCTTTGCCGCCCTCAGCACCATGCTCTGTTCCTGTGTGCCCGGCATTGCCGTGGTCAATATCGATAATGGTTTCGGGGCAGCCGCCTTTGCCGCCAAGCTCCTGCAACAGCCGGGCAGCTAGCGCGCCACGGGGCCATTCCGCGTTTCCGCGGAACGCCTGACGCGATGCGCCGGGGGCAAGGCGGCACCCTGCCTGCGGGCACGTTTTGCCGTCTTCCGGCGTTTCTTCCGGCACAGGCCCTGTCGTTTTTCATGCGGCAGCCTGCTGCCGGGCAGGCACGGGAAGGCCGGCGCATCCGGGCGGTTGGGTTGCCGTTTCCGCAGATCGCCTGCGGTCTGCCCCCTAGAATTCCTCGTACATGTGCCGGTCCTGCCGGTCTGCCAGCATGGGCAGCACCCGTTCCAGCAGGATGCCTTCGGTGGGAACGGTCTGGGCTTCCATGCTGATGTGGATTCCCCTGGAAATCAGGCGCACGGCCCGTTCCACGGACAGGGGCAGGCTGTCGCCCTGCAGCAGTGCGCCCAGCAGCACGCTGGAAAAGATGTCGCCCGTGCCGGGGTAGAAGGCGGGAATCCACGGACTTTCCACCTTCCAGAAGCGGCCGTCCTCGCGATCATGGGCCACGGTGGTGCAGAAGCCCTGACGGGTGGACGGCGCACTGGTGATGACCACACAGCGCGGTCCCATATCGGCCAGGCGGCGCATCTGCTGTTTCAGTTCCTCTTCCGTGAGCTGATCGCGGTATGGTTCGTCCAGCAGGTAGGCCACTTCCGTCATATTGGGGGTGATGGTGTGGGCGTGCGTCACCAGCTGGCGCATGGCGCGCACCATGTCCAGCGTCTGGGTGGCATGCAGTTCGCCATTGTCGCCCAGCACCGGGTCCACCAGGGCAAAGCCGTCGGGCTTGAGAAAGTCACGGATGCAGCGCAGGGTAATGGCAACCTGCTCCGGCGTGCCCAGAAAGCCGGAATAGACCGTATCAAAGCGCAGCCCCAGCCTTTCCCAGTGGTCAAGGATGGGGGACATCTCGCTGGTGAGGTCATGAAAGGTAAAGCCCGTCATGCCGCCTGTCTGGGTGGAAAGAACAGCCGTGGGCAGCGGGCAGGTCTGAATGCCCATGCAGTTCAGAATGGGGATGGCCGCCGTCAGGGAGACGCGGCCCAGGCCGGAGAGGTCGTGAATGGCCGCAACGCGCCGGAGGGGTGTTTCATACATCGTGCAGTTTCCTTTCAGGGAATCGGTCCGTACTCTGCCATCGAAAGCGGGATATGGCAAGGCAGGGCCTGCGGAAAGCCGGCCTCTCTGCATCATTTTTGCGGCAGGGCGGCCTTGCTCCGGCCGGCTCCCTCATGTAGAATGCAGCAAACACTATTTTCAGGGAGGCAATCATGAAAAAGGTTGGTATCATTCGCTGCCAGCAGACGGAAGATTTGTGTCCCGGTACCACGGACCTGATGATGGCTGCTGCCGGCAAGGGCGGCTTTGAGGCCTTTGGTGCCTGTCAGGTGGTGGGAGTGGTGTCCTGTGGCGGCTGTCCGGGCAAGCGCGCCGTGGCCCGTGCGCAGATGCTCAGGGATCGCGGCGCGGAAGTGGTGGCCCTGGCCTCCTGTATTACCAAGGGAACGCCCATTGATTTCCCCTGTCCCAACAAGGCCATGATGCTCCGGGCCATTCGCGCCAAACTGGGTGAGGACTTTCCCGTCATGGACCATACCCATTAGGGCCATGGAATAATGCGGGACAGGCGGCCATGCCGTCCGGCGCAAGTGTCGTTTTCCCGGTCCTTGTCGGCATGTCCGGCAAAGGGAAAGGACCAGATGCGAGAGCATGCCCTGTTCGCTGTCAACAAAAAAAAGCACCCGGCAGCCGTACTGCCGGGTGTCTTTTTTTGTCTCGGAACAGGCAGGAATACTGGCGGGGGAGGGATACTATATTGTATAATAACATGCTGAAAATACTAGCTTATTGTGTGCAACAAAATGCCTCGTACCCCCAAATGTACCCCCAAAAAATTTTGCTGCCCCTTTTTGCCCTGCTTATGGCATGGGCCATGCATAACATCCGGGGGAATGTCCGGCAAGAGGAAGGGTTATTTTTTGAGGTAGCCCCCTGCGACCCTCTCCGCGACCAACAGCCCACATGCCGGATCAGATTGATCAAACCAAATTGGGTGGCGATACCGTACCGATGTTGCCGGCAGGGACAGCGTGCCACGTTTACCCAAAAATCACCCGTATCAGCAGGGGTACATCAGCTCAAAAGAAGCGACCGGCAAGGGGAAAGAATTTTCTATAACCTATTGGAATTATGATACATAGTATTTTAGTATGAAATGGTGGAAAGCTTTGTTTTTGAATTCAGTTTTGCCGGAAGGTGTAACAGTACAGTAGCACGATTGAAGGGCATGGATGGGTATGGATACCGTATGCATAGGGTATCCTCTCTCCTTGCCGGTCATTGTCTCCCCCGGCCCCTGGCTGTCCGCCATGATCCCCGCCCGTCATGGCCCGCAATGGCCCCGTAGAGCCTTGAAACAAAGAAAGCCGGACGCTTCATAGCATCCGGCCAGTTGTTGCCCCCTGGGGCTGTCTCAGGGAGTCCATAGTTTGGACGCCCCTTGATCTCTTGCGTTCAGGTATTGCGTTTGCTCCCTGCTCCTCTGGCTGCCAACACCAACTTTTCCCACCCACTCATGGACTTGGCTTTTCCCTGTCCGTCCTGCGCTTCCGCTTGGGACATTTCCCGTTGGCAGCGGAGCGCCGTTTGCCTTCCTCTGTCCTAGGCCCGGTGGAGAGCCCGCCATGCAGTTTGCACCGGCCATTGCCGTACAGGTCTTTCCGTTTGCAGGGCGTCCCGGCCCTGGTCTTGGCGCCTCATGTCTGGCCCGGCAAGATGCGGGGCTGGGCGTATGAAGGTATCAGGCTATCCAAAGTCCACCTCTATTGGTTCAAGCCTGAACGGCCTGCCGATGCCCTGCGCCGTGGTGGCCCGTGCCGCCATCTCATAGACGGCTTCGGCGTCGGCCACGGCAAGCTGCCCCTCGCGTACCTTGTCCAGCAGAAAGACGGCCACGGGGCCAAGATCCTTGTCTCTTTCCGGCATGGGCATGTCCTTCAAGCACTCCAGCGGCGGCGCCACGGGCTTCACCTTGGGCATGGCCAGCGTCACCAGCAGCCGGGCCGCGTCCATGTCGCCACCTTCGGCGGCCTCTATCATCATGGGCAGGCCCCGCGCCTCCACCCATTGCCGGGCCTGTACAAGCAGGCTGTTTGAGCTCCCCCTTGGGCGGCCCGGCCCTCCATGACAGCCGGGGGCAAAACGCCCGCCGGAATCCCGGCCAGCGCCATTTTTCGCGGTATGTTTAACGCTGTCCATATTTGGCGGCCCTCCTGTTTTCCCGCGCACGCTGCCTGCGCGAGCGGCGGCGCTCCCTTTCTTGGCGAAGCAGGTCAATGGCGTTGACCACGGCCACAAGATCAGTGGAGAGGTTCCCCGCCTCAACCATGTCAGTTGCCAGCCACTCCAGGCGCTTAATGGCCACCGGCAAGGAGGTGACGGGAACCAACGTCACATTGTTGTCAACAGGGGAAGTAATGGCCACGGGATGCCGCATACCGAGGAACTCTTGCCCTTTCACAAATTCTATTCTCTTCATACTTGGTACTCCTTCTCATTTTGCGTTTTTCGCTGATTCGGCTTCGGCGGCAAGGCGGATTTCCCTCATTTGCGGGGTCTCCCGAATGCGGGCCGCCCACGCTAGTTTGCCGCCCCGCCGCCGTTCTTCGTATTTGGCACGCATGGCCTCGGCTTCTTTTGCTTGACGTATATTTTCAGCCCGATGCCGTTCCGCTTCCTGCTGAAAATACTGCCCGATATGGGCATTTTGTTCGGCCTCTTTCTGTTGCTCGCTTTGAGCAAGAACCCTCTCAACTTCCCCTGGACGATATTGCTGCCACCATTGTTTCATGGACATATGCAAAACTCCTTCACGTTGTTTTCTTTCTTGATACGACGCGCCACTCTTCACGATATTCACGCGACAAGCGGCTACCGCATTTCCGGCAATGAAAGTAACGTCGTATGACTCCACCATCATCGCCGTGCACCACCCCATAACAAAAAAATCTCCAGAGCCCGCCACAAACAGGGCATTTTTTGAAAAGCACACGTTGCCCCATGCGTTCAAAGCCCCTCATTTTTTTAGGTCAACACCGTTGACAAGCCGTTGACTTTTAAGCCGCGTCATGGGCTTTCACGATGGCGGCCAACCTCTTCCGGGCCCCCTCCAGGTATTGCCGGAGGAAAGACCATGTGCAGTATTCGGCGGCGGGGCGGCTTCCGGCAAAGAGGAAGGGCAGGCGGTAGCGTCCCATAAATGCCGCCACGCTCTGGCAAGCCGCATGCGGGTTCATCCTGCTGCGGTACTGCCCACCGGCCAGATCAGCCCACGAGGCTTCCACCACTACACAAAAGGCGTCCAGCGCCGCCCCTCTGGCAAGCTCCCGTTCAAAGCGTTCCCGCTCCCTGCCCAGGCACATGACAAGATCCGGCAGGCTCTTGCGTTCCACCGCCACCCTGTCTGTCAGTCCGGCAAGGGAATAGTCGCCCACGCTCAGGCCGCCCACTTCCACCGTCACGCCTTCATAGCGCGGCCCCCGGAAGGGAAAGGGGGCCTGCTCCCTGCTATCAATGATCACGCGCACCGCCGCCCTCCTTTTGTTGTCCAGCCAGCCATACTTGCCGGGGCAGATGCTCCAGAGCCAGATCATGCAGCAGGGCCTCAATATTGTTCCGGGCATAGCGCAGGGCTTCCAGCTTCTCGGATCGCAGCAGGCCCGCCGCCGGCCACAGTACCAGCCCGTTTCCATCATCGGCAGGCAGGGCCCCCACCTGGTATGTCTCGTTCAGCTCGTGCAGTACCGGCCATGGATGCCCTTGTGGCGGCTGCTCCCCCTGCCGTGTACATGAGGTTTTTTGAAGGTCCCGCCCCCTGTCATGAAGGGAGGCAAGCACCGCGTCGAACAGGCCTTCACTCATAGCCGCCCGCCCCCCGTTCCGTGTTCCATGCCGCCACCAGGAAGCGGGAGAACATCAATATGGATTCTCTCCCCAGCAGGAAGCACCGCCACCCGCCGCGAACCATCCGCCTGACGATGGGCCTGATCCGCCGCCCGCCAAGCATCTTTTCCGGCAAGGTGAGTGTGTGCCGTGTGCCGTTGGGGTCCAGCCACTCCATAGCCAGCGCCCTGCCGTCCCCTGCTGCATCGTCCACCACCTTCACTATGAGGGGTGCCCCCAGCAGCGTTGCCTCTTCCTTGCCGGTCGCCAGCACCTCCACCCTGTACAGCCCGGCCCGCTCCCCCTCGTGGATGATGCGGAAAAACTCCTGCCCCGGATATATGGTATCGCTCATGGTCTCCATGTCCGTGCCTCCTTCGGTACATCCCTTTCAGTCCTGCCCTTACCTAGACCGTTTTGAAGGTGTAAAAGGTGTAAAGGTGTAAGAACCGTTGGTACTCAAGGCTTTGCGGCTTACACCTTTGGCTTTACACCTTTTTTGAAGGTGTAAAGGTGTAAGCAAGGTGTAAGTAGGGTATTTGCCCGCAAACACTTATGGATGTAGGATTTTTCACCTTTACACGTCTTACACGCCGGAAAACGGCGGGGCAGGTTTACACATCCTCGTTTTCTCGATCTTCCGGCAAGGTGACAGCGTAGACGCGCCGCTGTCCCATATCAGGAAGCGTACAGACAGCGGAGTTTTTGTTGCCGTTCCTGCGCAGCCATCCGGCATCACGTAGCACGGCGGCGGCCCGGCGTGGGGAGTAGCCCTTGACCACCTCTGCCCGGAAGGGCTCCGGCAGGATCAGGTACTCCGTCATGCCGTCCGCCCTCTTTTGCCGGAAACCAACACGATTGATGCAGGTGGCGGCGTTGGTGTCCATGTCCTGGAAGCGGCTTGCCCCGTGCTGCTCGATGAACAGGCGCACCGCCGCAAGGATGGCGGCATCTTCAGCGGCTCCGGCCCCGCCCCTGGCCTCAAGCCAGTCGTCAAGGCAGCTCTGGACGTGGGGCAAGATCTCCATATCAGGGGGCAGCAGCCCGGCCCGTTGGGCGGCCAGGCCACCGGCAAGGACAAGAGCGAAGCGCTTTGCCACCCGTCGCACCTGTTCCGTGGCGTCCGGAGGGCAAATACTGTCCACGATCAGGGGGATGCTGGCCTGTATATCCTTGCCGGTTTCCTCACGATGGGCGCACAGCCATTGCAGGAAGGCCCGCCCGGCATGTCCGTAGTGTTCGGCGCAAAGCATCTTGAGGCGGTCGGCAACGGCCCCGGCGTCCGGCAGGCCGTGAAAATCCGTCAGCATGGCCTTGTCCACGGGCAGGCCCACAAAGCGCACTTCCTGGCCGCCTCTGGACTTCAGACCGTTCTCCGCAAGCTTGTCCGCAAGCCCCAGCTCACCGGATGACAGGAAGAGCAGCCGCCACGTCAGCAGGGCGCGGGGTGTACCGTCGCGGGCGGCGCGGCCCTTGGATTGTCCGTTTGCCAGCATGTAGGCGGCCTCAGACAGCGCCGCCGCCCCCACCTGCCCCACCTCGTCCAGGATCAGCACGTTGTCATTGTGGAGCGCCGCCACGCCTTCCAGCGCGTTGTCCGTCGTCCTCCATGAGCGCACATGCTCCGGCCCGCCCCAGACGGAAGCGGCTATTTGCAAGGCCGTGGTCTTGCCGGAGGATGAGCCGCCCTCAAAGCTGAAGCCGCCCCCCTCCATGCCGGACAGGCGCAGCAGGGGCCCGGCAAAGGCGAGGCACAGCGCGAAGACAAGACGGGAATTGCCCGCGCACAGGCCGGGGATCTCGCGCCAGCCATCCAGCATGCCGCCCGTCCTGAACATCTTCGCATGCCGGGCGGACTGGAGCACGACGGTATCCGCAGGGACGCCATAGGCTACGTCAGGCATGACATAGGCATCGGAATGCCAGCCGATGCGCTGAACGCAGGTCACAAAGCGATCCGTCCGCACGCCCTGGATGAATGCGGCGAACTTGGCCGCCTGTCCGGGGGCGATGGAGTAGCCGCCACGCGCAAGGATCTGGGCATACTCGCGCCCCTGTCCCTGCAACAGGTCATCCGGCAATGCCCAGCGGTGTTCCGTCCCGGCCGGGTCTTTCCAGGTCATGAGCGTGCCCCAGTTCTCCCACACGTCATCAAAGGTCTTGCCGATGATCCGCAGCGGCGGCCCTATGCGCAGGTCAAAGCTATCATCCCCCTTCGTCTCCACCTTGAACAGGCCCGGATGCTTGCCGGTTTCCCGGATGAAAAAGCCTTCTGGCAGATGGACGGCGAAGGTTTTCCGGCGGGCCTCCTCTATCACCCTGCGCACCGCTTCAAGGCTCCGGGCCGTGTGCAGGTCGTTGAAGTCCGCCTTACTGCCGTCCAGGGCGGGGCAGACGGCCAGCGTGCCGCCGATGGCTTGCGCTGCCCTGGTTGCCGCCTCCACACCGGGGTTCCTGTCCCCACCGCCGCCACAATCGTTGTCGGCGCAAAGGATGATCTCCCTGTCGGGGTACTTGTCCCGGGCCATGCGGGCCACGGGCAGGAGGTTCCCGGCATTGAACGCCACAAGGCAGGCGTGGCCCGTGGCAAGGTGCAGGCTTGCGGCGGTGGCGTAGCCCTCCGCTATGAGCAGGGGGGCGTCCTTGCTCCCGTCCTTTGCCGGGATGGGGCAGTAGCCACCCGCCGTCCTGCCACCCTTCAGAAAGCGCTTGTCCGCCCCCTCAGCAGGCTTTTCCGGCAAGATGAACTGCAAGCTCACCAGTTGGCCGGATGCATCCAGAACGGGCAGCAGAAGCTCCGTTACGCCCCGCCATTCACGTTGCCGGATACCGGCAAGGGCAGGGACGCCTTTCCGTTGCAAGTAGGGGTGTGCATCCGATGCACTGCCCGCCGCATCCCAAATGGTCCGGGCCAGCTTGGCAGACGCGGCCCAGCGCGTGGCCTGTTCCTCTTCGGCCTCCTTCCGGGCGGCGGCGATGCGCTCCCGCAGGGCCTTGCGCTCGGCAGGGGTAAGGTCTTTTTCCGGCTTGGTCGTGTGGGATCCTTCATCACCGGTCCGCCAGTTCTTCCACCAGCAGCAGGCCGGGGCGTCCAGATGGATGCGGTAGGCCCCGTCCGTGCCGCGCGGTCTGTCCGTGGTGCCGCAGCGGTGCAGGTGGCCGTCCGTCCGGACGTGCTCCACCACCAGCCCGGCGGCGCGCAGGCTTTCCGTGAAGGCGTTCAAAATGTCGTCACTCATTCGCGCACCTCCTGCTGATCCAGACCACGGGCCAGCCGCAGCAGGCCCAGGGCCGACGCTTCCGCCCTGTCCCCTGTCTCCACAAGGGAGCGTTCCACGTCCCAAATCTGGCCCATGATTGCCCCGCTCAGGCCATCCGCCACAAAAGCCCGTGCGTTGCCGGACAGCCCCATACGGTCATAGGCCAGGGGCAGCAGCTCACCGGCCACGGCCCGCATCTCTTTCACCGCCTGTTGGTATTGATACAGGTCGGCCCTTGCGGCCCTCAGACGCTCCAGCGCGGCGCGTGCGCGTTCTTCAAGCCCGGCATGGGAGTTGGGGCGGGATTGCTCTTCAAGCCACCGCAGCGCGTCCCCCAGGGCCATGGCGGGCATGTCCTGGGGGCGGTCGATGCCGTAGCGGCGGAAGAGCTGCCCATACAGGGCGTTGCAGCGGCGGGACTTCCCGGCATGGTCAAGGTCAGCATCGGCAGGGGAGAGAGCAGCGGCCAGCACCGCAGCCTTGAGGGTCTTCATCTGATCGGGGGCAATGGTGGGCAGGTCGTTACGCATGGCGCACCTCCCCGGCAGGAATGACGTTGCAGGGATGGGCCGCGACGGTGTGCCACAGGGCGGCGGGGATGAAAGGAATCATGAGGGCCTCGTTTGATTCGGGAGAAATAAAAAAGGCAGGGTATAACGCTCCCCGGCTCAAACGAAGCCGCCAGTCCTCACGGATACTGGACGTTACAACCCTGCCAATATGCGCAAGCAGCCCGCCGGGCATACGTCCGGCAGGAGCGTTGACAGCAAAAGCAGTCTGTGCGGCAAGACTTCTTCCGGCATTGGGGATGCAGGAAAGGCGCTTGCTACGCCTCGTTTGATTTGGGAACTCAACCATGCCCAAAGCCAGGGCGCGCGTCAAGGGCCGCAAAGATCCAGCGGTATTGCTACGCGGCATGGCAGCCCTCCTTCACCTTGAAGCCGGGGCAGAGGACAGGCCAGCCGCGACCGTCCGGCAGGTAATGGGAACGGCATCCCACAAGGCCGATGATGGCGGCCCGGAAGGACGGCACGATGCCATGCCTACAGACACGGTAGAGCCAGCTTTGACGGGGGGCCGGTGCAGGATCGGCCCAGGTCTCTTCCCACTTGCCGGGCGCGAACAGGTCACACCAGCCGGCGGCGGTGGTGAGCTTTGAACCGGTCATCATGCACAGCTTGCGGTCATGGCCGGAAGCCAGGGCCACAACGCGGAAAAACTGGCAGCGGTCGCAGCATTCGGCTTGTGCGGGGCGGGCAGGTGTGGCAGAATGGGGACAAGCAAGATCCCTCACCTTGCCGCCTTTTTTACCTGCCCCCACCGCCGCCAAGCTGGGGGCTTTTTTATTACGCATTGACAGCCCCCTCACCGGCATTGAGACGGTCGATCAGGGCGCGCACATCTTCCACGCGGTAGCCGCGGGCACGCTTGCCCAGGGCCACGGGCTGGGGAAACAGCCCGGACTTCACACCGTTGTACCAGGCAGTCCGGCAGACAGGTACGAACAGCAGCACATCGGCCAGGCGCAGAAATCCGGTTTCCGGCAGGACAGGGGCGGGGGAGCTTTGAACAGTAGCGGACATGAAAAAAACCTCCTTGCAGCTTAATGTATTTGCAAGGAGGTTAACGAACTTTTGTGGTTGTCATGAAGATGACAAAATGCGACATGCTATGACATCTGCCCTTTCTATCCTATCTTGTAGGGGAGTTCAGGAAGGCCGTTTTTTTGCCGGAGCTGCTCACCTGCCTCATTTTCAATCCAGCGCATAGCAGTGCGTTCCTGGACATTGAAAATTGAGGCGATTTCCTTCCACGATCTACCTTGCTTCCTATATAGGTATGTGGAAAGAGTTTTTACAGTCTTTTTATCTTGTTCTTTTTCTAAGAATTTTTCCCATATCGTTACAGGGTCCATATTTCCTTTTGCAAAATTTAACAACTCATTAGGAATAGGCATACCTCGCACCATGAAAAGATGGCAAATAGCAGACGCATTAATATATGCTCGTTCTGTAGTATTTGTTACACTTATTGCTCTTTCCATGACGCAACGTTCAATTTCTTTTAATATTTCTGTTCTTTCCAGTGTAAAATAAGCTATTTCACAATATATTTTAAAATCAGCACCTCGGTCTTTATGATTATCTTTTAGATAAAAATATCTCTGTTCATACCCAAGAAAAACTGAAGGTTCTAGTCCTAAAAAAATTACAGATGCCTCATGTACTGTCCATAACTTCTTTTTTATCCACGATTCAAAGTCGCATGGAATGAATATATATTTGATAGATTTATCATATCTTTCATTTTCAAATCTGTTTAGTGCTTCACTTAGGCCAAAATCAAAAAAGGCGGGCGTGCCTTCTCGCAGTCTTTCCAGCTGTTTCAGCACTCTTTCCGCGATCATATATCCCCCCTTGCAGGGTCTCCCTTGATAGCTCCCCGGCAGGGCGGCAAGGGTTCCGCCTTTTCGGCATGGTTCATGACGCCATGCCTAGCCGGGGAAAAGTCCAACAAATCCAGCTACGGCCCATCACCGCAGCGGCCTGCCGTAGCTCTCAGACCTGAACTGACTCCATGGGTGTACATGGATGGTACCCACTCCACCGGTTGCCATGGTACAACATTGCTTGCCGGGGCACCCCCCCCTGTTATTTCAACGCCCCTGAAATCCTTGGGTAATCCCCAGAAGGCCGCCAGCTCAGGCCACCTTTCCCGGCAAGGAGAAGGGCAGGCCGTCCTTGCATCCCGCCGCCTCCCATCCAAGACAGGCCAGCCACACATGCCGGGGGATGGGCTTCCGGGCCGTGCGGTAATAGGAGACCATGCGGCGGCTCATGCCCAGGGCAGCGGCGGCGGTAGTCAGGGAAAGGCCGTTGCGCCTCATCCATGCCGCCAGCATCTCATGGCTTGGCTGCCCGGCCTGCTCCTTTGCCCAAGCATAGACGTTATCCGCGCCCAGCTCGCTATCAAACCATTCCACCGTGCCGCCCCATTCCCCCACATGCACCAGGGCGAAGGTCTCCGGCTCCAGCAGGGGGGCAAGCTCCGGCAGGCTGTGGAGTATCCCGGACACGTCCACGTCCAGCACTTCGCCGGTGCTCCAGCGCGTCCGCAGGCGATAGGGGGCCAGCGCCTCCACCCCCTGCAATTCGGGAAAGAAAAATCTGCTCATGGGTGGTAGTTCCTCCATATCGTCATCAGCTCCCCCCTGTTGTCCGCGATCCATGTCAGGACCTCGGCAAGGTCATGCCGGGGGATATTACCGGTAACGGCCAGCCTCTCCAGCTCTACCAGGACTTCCCGCCGATCTCTGGACAAAACATGCACATGGGGCGGCAGGTGGTCGCGGTAACGGATCTCGATCTTGAAGGATGGGAAGCGTTTCAATGTGGGCATGCCGCCATAATAGAGCAATAGTTGCACTATTACAAGCCCTGCGCTTACACCTTTACACCTTCAAAAAAGGTGTAATCCGAAAGGTGTAAGCCGCAAACCCTTGTGGCTGTAGGGCGCTTACACCTTTACACCTTTTACACCTCCAAAACGGCCAAGGTAGGCAATTCACCGGCAAGGGCAGGGGCTCATTATTCGTTACCCCCTTCACCGTCCCGCAGGCTGTCCAGGTAGTCGGCCCACTCCTGCATCATGCGGCGGCGCTCTTCCACATACTGGGCACGGTTGTAGGCATCCCTTACGCTGTTCTTTTCGGCATGGGCAAGCTGTGCCTCGATCACGTCAGGGCGGTAGCCCATTTCGTTCAACCGGGTAGAAGCCATGCTGCGGAAGCCGTGGACGGTCATTTCATCCCGGCCATAGCCCAGCCGGCGCAGGGCGTTGAGCAGACCAACATCTGATATGCAGCGCGTGGCAGAAGCCGTACCGGGGAAGACAAGCTCCCTGTTGCCGGTGATGGCGTGCAGGGCTCGGAACATCCCCACCACTTGCCGGGCAAGCGGGACAAGGTGGGGCCGCCGCATCTTCATGCGTTCGGCAGGTATCAGCCATTCCGCCCTGTCCAGGTCGATTTCCGTCCAGGAGGCCCGCCGCAGCTCGCTGGAGCGGACAAAGACATACGGCATGATCTTCAGGGCGAAGGAAACGGACACGTCCCCCGGATAGTCATCTATGGCCCGGAGCAGGGCGCCGATCTCCTGCGGTTCGGTGATGGCGGCATGGTGGCGCACCGGCTTTGTGGTCAGGGCTTCGGTCAGATGGCTTGCCGGATCTGCGACGATCATCCCGGCAAGGCGTGCGTAGCGCGTCACCTGTCCGCATATCTGGGCAAGGCGGCGGGCTGTCTCCAGGTGGCCTTGCCGCTCCACCTTGCCCAGCACAGCCAGGAAGTCCGGCGCGCCAAGCTCGGCAATGGGCCTGCTGCCAAGGTCAGGAAAGGCCAGGGTCTCCAGTCGCCGGATGATCTGCCGGGCATGGTTGGGCGTCCAGCCCGCCAGCTTCTTCTTGTGCCATTCCCGCGCCACCACTTCAAAGGTCAGACTCTTGGCGAGGGCTTCCGCCTTGGCTGCCTTGCGTGCGGCGCAGGGGTCTATGCCGCGTGCGATCATTTCCTTTGCCGTGACCGCCCGGGCCCGCGCCTCCTTGAGAGAAACGGCAGGATAGGTGCCGATGGCCAGGAGTTTTTCTTTCCCCTCAAAGCGGTATTTGAGCCGCCAGAGCTTGCCGCCGCCTGGGTTGACCAGCACATACAGCCCGTCACCATCCGCCACCTTGTAGGGCTTTTCCTTGGGCTTCGCCGTTTTCACAGCGGTATCCGTCAGCTTCTTGGCCATTGGGGGTACTCCTGACTTTCAGGGGGTATGTTTTTTCAGATACCCCACAAACGTACCCCCCTTTTTCGCGGCTGTCTATGAACCTTGGCGGACTTCAACGAACCTCAAAAACGAAGAAAGTCCGCGCAGCTCAAGGCTTTGCGGACTTCTACGAACTTTGGTGAACTCTAGTTTGGCGGAGGGGGAGGGATTTGAACCCCCGGAAGGCGTAAACCTTCAGCGGTTTTCAAGACCGCCGCAATCAGCCGCTCTGCCACCCCTCCGCAATGCAAACGGCGTCCTCCCCGAAGGGCTGACGCCATTTTGTATTGTGGATGACGCTAAAGCTTACTTGATGGCGTCTTTCAGGCCCTTGCCGGGAGTGAATTTGACGACCTTGCTGGAGGGGATGGTGATTTCCTCGTTGGTACGGGGGTTGCGCCCCTTGCGCGCGGCGCGTTCCACGACCTTGAAGCTGCCGAAGCCGGTAAAGGTCACGGACTCTCCGGCGGCCAGGGCTTCGCGCAGGGAAGCCACGACGGCATCAAGGGCTTCTTCCGCCTTGGCCTTGGTGGGCAGACCGGCCTTGGCATAAATCTTTTCAACAAGCTCGGCTTTGGTCATGATCGTTCTCCAGTTATGATGAGGGGCGAGGCGCCCCGAGTTGGATTGAGTTGTTGTAAGGAAGGCGGCACCCCCTGTCAACAAAAAGTCGGTATTCTTGCGGTCAAAAAGGCTTTTTGGCGCGTTTTTTTGCTCATTTTTTACAGATTGACCAGCTCAACTTCGCCATGATGCAGGGTGCGCCCCAGAAAAAGGCTGGCCGTGCGCACAAAGCGCTGCTGGTTGTCCGTGGTCATGAAGCGGGGAGCCGGCTCTTCCGCCGCATCTGCCGGGCGCAGCAGGTTCAGGCGCTGCAATTCCCCGTCCACGGCAAGGGCCGTGGTCTCCGCCGAGTCCACAATGTGGACCTGCGGGCCGATGACCCGCTGCAAGACCTTCTTGAACAGCGGAAAATGGGTGCAGCCCAGCACCAGGGTATCGGGTCGCGGGGCCGTGACGGCCGGTGTAAAGATATCGTCAAGGTAGCGGTGGGCCGCGCCTTCGGCCAGGGGGCCGTCAATCCAGCCTTCTTCGGCCATGGGCACAAAGAGGGAACAGGCCCGCCCCAGCACCGTGGCCTGCGGACACAGGCGGGTGATGGCCTGCTGGTAGGCGCCGTCGGTAATGGTGGCCTCGGTGGCGATGACGGCAATGCAGCGGTTGCGCGTGGCCGCTACGGCTGCCTGGGCGCCTGGCTCCACCACGCCCAGCACCGGCAGCGGAAAGAAATGCTCGCGCAGGGTGGGCAAGGCGGCGCTGGTGGCCGTATTGCAGGCAATGACCAGCATCTTGATGCCCTCGTCCACCAGTTTCTGGGCTGCCTTGAGGGTGTAGCGGATGATGGTGTCCCGGCTTTTGGTACCATAGGGCAGGCGGGCCGTATCGCCCAGATAGAGCAGCTTTTCCTGGGGCAGGCGGTGGCTGATGGCACGCAGGACGGTAAGGCCGCCGATGCCGGAATCAAAAAGACCGATGGGCAGCGCGGGACTGACGGAAAGGGAACGGGTGACGGGCATGGGCACATCCTCGGGCAGGTGAAAGGGAACGCGCCTACCCTGCCCCAGCCCGTGCCGGCTGTAAAGGGGGAAGTGCCCCTTTCTGCCGTTGCCAGTCGTGGCGCTTGTGGCTATGGTTTTCCAGGGGCCGCACGCGGCGGCCCTGCATTTTTTCAGGTAAGGACGATTTCATGCTGGCGATTCTGGAATACAGGGCAGGCAATCAGACAAGCGTGCGGCGCGCGCTGGAGCATCTGGGCATTTCCTGCACCGTGACGGCGGACCCCGCTGTGCTTGGCACGGCGGAAGGCATCATTTTTCCCGGCGTGGGCGCTGCCGGGCAGGCCATGGAACATCTGCGCTCCACCGGGCTGGACGCCGTGCTGCGGCAGGCCATAGACAGCGGACAGCCCCTGCTGGGCATCTGCCTGGGCTGCCAGATTCTGCTGGAGCACAGCGAGGAAAACAACGAGGACACCCTGGGCATCGTACCCGGCCGCTGCCTGCGCTTTGCCGATGACATGCGGCAGGAGGACGGCACCCCGGCCCCTGTGCCGCATATGGGCTGGAACAGCTTGCACGTGCGGCGTGCTGGCCGCCTGCTCGCCGGCCTGGATCCGGCGTCGGAATTCTATTTTGTGCACAGCTATTTTGTGGAGCCGGCGCCGGAGCTGGTCATGGCCACCACCACCTACGGTCGGGAATTCTGCTCCGTCTACGGGCGTGACGGCCTGTGGGCCGTGCAGTTCCATCTGGAAAAGAGCGGCCGTCCGGGGCTGCGCATCCTTCAGAATTTCTACGAGTACTGCCGCGAGGTGCGCCATGCTTAGCAAACGAGTCATTCCCTGTCTGGATGTACGGGCCGGCCGCCTGACCAAGGGCATCCGCTTTGCGGGCAATGAGGACATCGGCGATCCTGTGGAAAGCGCCCGCCGCTATTATGAGGAAGGCGCGGACGAGATTGTCTTTTATGACATCACGGCCTCGGCCGAGGCACGCGGCATCTTTCTGGATGTGGTGGAGCGCGTGGCCGAGCAGATATTCATTCCCTTCAGCGTGGGCGGGGGCATTTCCTCGGTGGCGGATATGCGTGCCGTGCTGGTGGCCGGCGCGGAAAAGGTGTCCATCAACTCTTCGGCCGTGAAGAATCCCGAACTCATCAGCCGGGGGGCCGATGCCTTTGGCGTGCAGGCCATTGTGGTGGGCATGGACGTGCTGCGCGTGCCCGTGAGCGAAACCATCCCCTCCGGCTACGAGATTGTCATTCACGGGGGCCGCAAGCGCATGGGGCTGGACGCCATCCAGTGGGCCAGACGCTGCCAGGAGCTGGGCGCCGGCGAACTCTGCGTCAATTCCATTGACGCAGACGGCACCCGTGACGGCTATGAGCTGACCCTGACCCGTGCCATTGTGGATGCCGTGTCCATTCCGGTCATTGCCTCCGGCGGTGCGGGCCGGCCCGAGCACATGTACGAGGCCGTGAGCACCGGCGGCGCTTCGGCGGCGCTCATTGCGTCCATTGTGCACTACGGGCAGTACAGCATCCGCCAGTGCAAGGAAGTCATGGCCAGCCACGGGGCCAAGGTGCGCCTGACGTGGTAGCAGCGCTGCCGCCTGCCGTCCTTGCGGCGGCGGGCGCCCGCCTGGCCGCGGTGCTGCGCCGCCTGCGTCAGGAGGCCGGCGACGCCACGCTGGCCGTGGCCTATTCCGGCGGGGTGGACAGCCGCTTTCTCTGCTTTGCCCTGCAGCGGCTGGGCGTGCCGTTCTGCGCCCTGCATGCCCGCGGGCCGCATGTGCCGCCGCAGGAAAGCGCAGCAGCCCTGCGCTGGGCCGGGCAGCAGGCGCTGGACCTGCGGGTGGTGGACTTTTGCCCGCTGGATCTGCCTGATGTGGCGCACAACAGCCCGCAGCGCTGCTATGCCTGCAAGCAGGCCATGCTGCGGCAACTGCGGGGCGCCCTGCCCTCCCCTGCTCCGGTGATTCTGTGCGACGGCAGCAATGCCGATGACCAGCGGGCCTTCCGGCCCGGCCTGCGCGCTCTGCGCGAGGCCGGGGTGCGGTCGCCCCTGGCCGAGGCCGGGCTGGACAAGCGCCTGTTGCGTGCCCTGGCTGCGGCCTGGGGCATGGACCGGCCCGATCAGGCCGCCCGTCCCTGCCTGCTGACCCGCTTTGCCTACGGCCTTTCTCCCTGCGAGGACAGCCTGCGGCGTCTGGCCGCTGCGGAGGCCGGGCTGGCTGCCCTGCGGGACGACAGCGGGCAGCCGCTGCTGGGGGATTTTCGTCTGCGGCTGCTGCCGGCGCCGCTGTTGCAGGCCAGCCGCCTGCCCGATGCGGCTTCCTGGCAGGTGCGCCAGGTGCTGGCAGGCTACGGCTTCCTGCCCTGCTGCTGGCAGGTGGGGCCGCATATCAGCGGCTTTCACGACAGGAACACCGGCGGCCAGACTGGACTTTGCAGAGAAAAAAGGCTATGCGGTGCAGATAATACTTACGGGGCTACAGTCCCCTGATCGGGAGGAACACATGGCTCACAAGAAGATCGAGCGCAAGAAAGAACTGGACCGCCGCCGTCATCGTCGTGCCCAGCGTCTGAAGCAGCGTGTGCACGAAGCCAAGGCTGCCGCCAAGAACTAATGCGATGGCCGCCTGAGGCGGCCTCGTTGCGTTATGCGGCAGCTGCCCGCCGCCTGTGGCGCCTGGCTGCATGCGCGCGGCAATGCATCGCCGCCCTGTGGGACGGCGCAACTTTTTTCGCACGGCCGACGGCCCCCGCCCGGGGGGCTGTCCGGGCCGTTATTGGCGTCTCCTATGCCTATCTATGAATATGAGTGCCCCAAGTGCCACAAGGTTTTTGAAGAGTGGGTTTCCCTCTCGCAGGCACATGGGCAAGAACCCTGTCCCGACTGCGGCACGCCGTCGCCGCGTCTCATTTCGCATACATCCTTTGTGCTCAAGGGCGGTGGCTGGTACGTCAGCGACTACGGCTACCGCAAGGGCATCAAGGAAGGGGATTCCTCCTCTTCCGGCAGTGCCGAAAAAAGCACATCGGGCGCGCAGTCCTGAGTGAGGAAACGTAATGATCGACCGCTATACCCGGCCGGAAATGGGCCGTATCTGGACGCTGGAAAACCGTTATCGTGCATGGCTTGCCGTGGAAGTGGCCGTTTGCGAGGCCTGGGCGGAACTGGGCCGCATTCCGGCCGAGGCCGTGGAGGTCATCAAGAAAAAGGCCGACATCGACGTGGACCGCATCCTGGAAATCGAGCAGACCACGCGGCATGATGTCATTGCCTTTCTGACCTCGCTGGAAGAGAAGATCGGTCCCGAAGCCCGCTACATTCACCTGGGATGCACCTCGTCCGACATTGTGGACACGGCCAATGGCTACCTCTTTGCGCAGGCGGGGCGCCTGCTGGTGGAAGATGTGGAGCGCCTGCTTGCCTCGCTGCGCCGCCTGGCCGAAAAGCACAAGGGCGTGCTCTGCATGGGCCGTACCCACGGCATCCATGCCGAGCCTACCAGCTTCGGCCTGAAGATGCTGGGCTTTCATGCCGAGTTCCAGCGCCATCTGCAACGCCTGTGCGCCGCGCTGGAAGATGTGCGCGTGGGCAAGATTTCCGGCGCGGTGGGCACCTATGCCTTCCTTTCGCCGGAGCTGGAAGCCAAGGCCCTGGACCGTCTGGGCCTGGCCGTGGATCCCCATTCCACCCAGATTGTGCAGCGCGACCGTTACGCCCACTTCTTCACCACCCTGGCCATCATGGCCGGCGGTGTGGAGCGCCTTTGCGTGGAGCTGCGCCACCTCCAGCGCACCGAAGTGCTGGAAGTGGAGGAAGGCTTTGGCAAGGGGCAGAAGGGGTCTTCGGCCATGCCCCACAAGAAGAACCCCATTTCCGCCGAAAACATGGCCGGCCTTTCCCGCCTGATGCGCGGCAATGCGCTGGCTTCGCTGGAAAATCAGGCCCTCTGGCACGAAAGGGATATCAGCCATTCCTCGGTGGAGCGCGTCATCATGCCCGATTCCACCATTCTGGCCGACTATGTGCTCAACCGCCTGACGCGCCTGCTGGACGGCCTGGTGGTCAAGCCGGACCGCATGAAGGAAAACATGGATCGTTCCTTTGGCCTCTACTTCTCCCAGCGCGTGCTCACGGCGCTCATCGCCACGGGCATGCCCCGGCAGAAAGCCTACGAGGCCGTACAGCGCCTGGCCATGCAGAGCTGGGAAACGCGCCGTTCCTTCCCGGAACTGGTGCGGGCCGATGCCGACATGCGCGCCCGTCTGGGCGACAGCCTGGATGATCTCTTTGACCCCTCCTACTACCTCAAGCACGAGGATGTCATCTTTGCCCGCGTGCTGGGAAAGGACTAGTCATGCACGACGACGTGATGCAGCTCAAGCGGCGGCTGGCCCGCCTGCTGGTGGAAAAATCCTACCGCGAGGGTGACTTCCTGCTGGCCTCGGGCCGCCGGAGCGACTACTACTTCGACTGCCGGGTCACGGCCCTGCATGCCGAAGGCTCGTGGCTCATCGGTTCCCTGTTCAATCATCTGCTCAGTGACCTGCCCATTACGGGCGTGGGCGGCATGACCATGGGGGCGGACCCGCTGGTGTCGTCCACCACGGTCCTTTCCCACGAGTGCGGCCGGCCGCTTCACGGCCTGCTGGTGCGCAAGGAGGCCAAGGGTCACGGCACCGGGCAGTTTGTGGAAGGGCTGGGCAATTTTCAGCCCGGTGACAAGGTGGCCATGCTGGAAGATGTGGTGACCACCGGCGGTTCCCTGCTCAAGGCCTGCGAGCGCGTGCGGGCAGCGGGGCTGGAGATTGTGGCCGTGTGCGCCATTCTTGACCGTGAGGAAGGCGGCCGCGAAAAGCTGCGGGAGGCCGGCTACGACCTGCGCGCCCTGTTCACGCGCCGTGAACTGGTGGAGCTGGCCCGCTCCTAGACATACGTCTGTACCATAGCCAGAGGGCAGCCTTTCCTGCGGGAAAGGCTGCCCTCTTTGTTTTCGGAGAAAGGGTCGCGCGGGGATGAGGCGGCCGGAGCTGCGGCTGTTGCGTCCGGTGCCGGAGGACGGAGCCACCCTGCGACAAGGGGGCTGCGGGGCAGGGGCCGTGCGCAGCCGGTGTGCTGATAAGGCATACCGGCGTTTGGTACGGCGTGCTGTTTGCCGGCACCATGCCGGGCAGGGACGGGGGCGGGACCCGCCCTCCCCCGTTGTCTCTGCTCAAACGACGCTAGCGGCCCATGACGCCGCGCAGCAGGCCGCCCACGCCGCTGGCCGCGCCTTCCACGGCCTTGGCCGCCGATCCGGCCGCACGGCCGCCGCTTTCGCCGCCCTGCTTCAGGGCGTCGGTAAGTCCCCTGGTGAGATTGCCCAGGAAGCGCGGGTCCACGCTGCAGGATATCTGCGAGAACGGCCCCTTGACGATGAGGGGAATGGTCATGCCCAGGGCGTGCACATCGGCAGTGGCATGCAGATACTGCCGGGGCAGGCTGGCCGTGGCCTGACCGGTGCCGTTGATCTTGCTGGACGTGATGGTGACCGGCCGGGAAATGATTTCCCCCTGCTTGGCCTCCAGCGGCAGGCGCACCAGTTCAAAGCGTTCGGGCAGGGCCTTGCCCAGTACGGGATGTTCTGCCGTGATTTTGGCCAGTTCCGCAAGGCGCAGCTGGTGGATGTCCAGCTGGCCCGTGCCGGTAACATGGGCCTGAAGGCTTTTGCTGTCCTGGCCCTGTGTGGTCAGATTGGCCCGCAGGTCCGCCGTGCCGTCCGCCGGATGTCCCAGGTCCAGCATGCCGCTGAGGCCGCCCAGATCAACGGCCGTGGCCGTCACGTCCAGGGCGTAGCTGTGGGCCGTCAGATCGGTCTGGGCGCTGCCCTGCACCTGTCCGCCGCTGCCCAGGTTCAGGCTGACGGGAGAGGCCGTGTAGCGCCCCTGTTCGCCCTGGATATGGGCGGAAATCTGGGTCAGCTTCAGGGAGGCATGGCGCAGGCTTTCCACCTGGAGCTGGAGGTTCACATCAGGGTAGCCGTTGGGGGCGGCAGGCGGGACATCCCGGCCGGCCTTCTGCCGGTTGCGGCGGCGGTCTGTCGTGTCCGGTTTCGGGGCGGCCTTGGGGCTGTCCGCTTCTGCGGCGGGTGCCGGCTGTCGGGTGGCGGCTTCCGGCAGGGGCAGCCAGTGATCCAGATTGACATGTCCCAGGTGGAGATTGCCCGTCAGGGCCGGTCGTGGCCCGAAACGCAGGTCAAGGGAACCGGCCAGCGAGGTCTTGTCCAGGGTGCCCTTGAATTCGCGCAGCACCAGCCCGCGGGAAGAGTATTCCACCCCGGTGGACAGATTCAGGCTGTCCTGATCACTGGGCTTGAGGCGGGCGCCCAGAATGGCAGCCACGGCGCGCGGCGCGGTGGTGATGTTGAGGGCGCCGGCAAAGGCCAGATCGTGCAGGCTGATTTCCCCGGCCAGGTCCATATGGCTGTGGGCACAGGCCAGGGACGTGCTTTGCAGCTTCAGGCGGCCGTCCTTCAGGTCCAGGGCCAGGCCGCCGCGCAGGGAGAGCGGGCCAAGCGCCGCAGGAACAGGGCCGGTAAGGGGCGTGATGGCCAGTTCCAGATCACGCAGAAGGATATTGGGGGCGTAATAGCGCAGCAGGCCCCGCACGGAGAGCTTTCCCGACGCCTCGTTCTGCTGCTGGCGCAGGGCATAGGCCAGGGCCAGGTCCAGCCCCATGTCGGCGCGGCTGCGGATATCGGTGAGCACAAGTTGCAGGCCGTTGATTTCCACGTGGCGGCCCGCGCCGTCATCCAGGCTCAGGCGCCCGTCCTGTACCACAAGGCGCTGGAGTTCCAGGGGCAGTTCATCGGACGGCACGGGGAACATGCTCTCGCCGGTCTGCGACGTTTCCTTGCCTGCGGGCGCCTCCTGGCGGAGGCTGCTGTCTGCCGTGGGGGCATCTGTCTGGGTGCCGGGCGTGTCCGGCCGCAGGCGCAGCGCAATGTCCGGCGAGCGCAGGGTAACTTCCGACACCACCAGATTGCCGGAAAGCAGGGGGGTGATGTCCAGCCGCACGTGGCCGCCTTCGGCCGTAATATGCAGGTCCCTGCCCGGCTGCTGCTGGTGCCAGTCCACATGGCCGAAGGACAGACCCAGCGGATGCAGGGAAATTCTCGGCGCTTCCCGGAAGACCAGGGGTGCCCCTGTGGCCTCGCGCAGGGCGGCCGAAATCTTGTCGGCCACGAAACGGGTGTCAATCTGGCTGATGGCAATGAGGACGCCCGCTCCCGCAAGGAGCAGAAGAATGACGGCCCAGAGCAGAACACGTTTCATGAAGCCTCCCGGACAGGGTAAGATGACGCGGAAAAACGGCCGGCAGCGCAGGCCGGCCATGAGGGGGCAGCGGGACGGCAGGGCGCCGGAGCGCCCTCCGTCCTGTGGCTCGTGCCGGAGAAAGCCGGCCTGGGAACAGCTGCGCAGGCAGGGACGGCAGGGCGGGGCATTCCGCCCCTGCCGGTTTCAGCATCAGAGGTTGGCGGCGTACCAGTCTCCCGCAAGGCGCAGCCCCTGCCTGACATCGTACTGCGGGTCATAGCCCAGCAGGGTGCGGGCGCGGGTAATGTCCGCCAGCGAGTGGCGCACGTCCCCGGCGCGGAAGTCGCGGTGCACGGGCGTGGCGCCGGCGGCTTCGGGCTTGT
Source organism: uncultured Desulfovibrio sp. (assembly GCF_944324505.1). Classification (NCBI taxonomy): domain Bacteria; kingdom Pseudomonadati; phylum Thermodesulfobacteriota; class Desulfovibrionia; order Desulfovibrionales; family Desulfovibrionaceae; genus Desulfovibrio; species uncultured Desulfovibrio sp. Next base: position 85,392 of record NZ_CALUWO010000007.1, on the reverse strand, counting down.
GGCGGGCCACTTCCTCGCGGATGAGGGCAAAAAGCTCGTTGAGCGTGGTGCGCTGGCCGAAGGCCACGTTGTAAATCTTGTTCCGGCCCTCTTCCGGCGCAAAGCTGGCCAGCAGATTGGCCTGCACCACATTGTCAATGTAGCAGAAGTCGCGGCTGGTCTCGCCATCGCCGTTGACATAGACGGTTTCGCCCTTGATGAGGCTGGCAAACCACTGGGGGATGACGGCCGCATAGGCCCCGTAGGGGTCCTGGCGCTGCCCGAAGACATTGAAATAGCGCAGCCCCACGCTGGTAAAGCCGTAGCAGCGGGCAAAGACATCAGCATACAGCTCGTCCACGTACTTGGTCACGGCATAGGGCGACAGGGGGTGGCCGATCTTGTCTTCCACCTTGGGCAGTTCCGGCGAGTCGCCGTAGGTGGAGGAGGAGGCAGCATAGACAAAGCTCTTGACGCCGGCATCGCGGGCGGCCAGCAGCATGTTGAGAAAACCGTCAATATTGCAGCTGTTGGACAGCAGCGGATCGTCGATGGAGCGGGGCACGGACCCCAGGGCCGCCTCGTGCAGCACGTGGTCCACGTTCTGGCAGGCCGTGCGGCAGGTTTCCAGATCGCGAATGTCCCCTTCGATGAAGGAAAAGCGGCTCCAGGCTTCAGGCCCCACCAGGTCACGCACCATGTCCAGGTTTTTCTGATAGCCCGTGAGGAAATTGTCCAGCCCGACCACGGTCTGGCCCAGCAGAAGCAGGTTTTCCAGCAGATTGGAGCCGATGAAGCCCGCAACGCCCGTGACAAGCCAGCGGGAGGGCGCGGCCTGCATGTCGTTGCGCAGGGTATTCCAGGCAGTCATAACCGATCCTTCTTGAAAATGAGTAAGAGGATGCCCGCCGTGTCCCATGCAGGACATCTGTCCCGCTGACGGCAGGGGCGCTTCCTGCCACTGTACGATGGACGGAGAGCGCTGTCAAAATCCCTTCCGGGCAGGAAAGGCACAGGCTGCGCTCTTTTCAGTCGCCGTGCTTGGTGGTATGGATTCAAGAAAAATGCCCGAGCGGCAGAGGAAATGACAATGAAAATCGTTGTGCTTGGCAATCAGGCCCGCGCCGTCGCCAATTTCTGGACAGTCCTCATGCGGCATATGCGTGCCGGGGGACATGATGTCATCTGTATGGTGCCCGCCGGAGACCCCGCGGCGGAGGCGCGCATCCTGGCGGCTTCCAAGCCGGAACTGCCGGCGGAAGGTGGACGCATGCCGTCGCTGCGCATCCTGCACTACCCGCTGGACCGCAAGGGTCTCAACCCCTTCCGGGACATGGCCACCTTTGCCGCGCTGTACAGGATATTTCGCGAGGAACAGCCGGACCTGCTCTTTGCCTCCACCATCAAGCCGGTGATCTACGGCTGCATGGCGGCCCGTCTGGCCAGGGTGCCGCATATCTATGCCACCATCACCGGCCTTGGCTATGCCTTTGAGGCGGACAGCCGCTTCAAGCGCTGGATCAACCGCCTGAGCGTCTTTCTGTACCGTCAGGCCCTGGCCGGCGCCAGGGGCATCTTTTTCCAGAACCGGGACGACTTGCGCACCTTTCAGGCGTCCGGCATCCTCGGACCGTCATCCCGTGTGCTCATGGTCCGCGGAACGGGGGTGGATACCCATCACTTTGCCGTTACCAAGCTGCCGCCCCTGCCCAAGGGCAAGAAAAAGGTGGCTCCGGAAAAGCGGGAAATCGTCTTTCTGCTGGTGGGGCGCCTGCTGGAGGCCAAGGGCCTGCGTGAATATGCCATGGCTGCCCGGCAGCTCAAGGCCCGCTATCCCCGCTGCCGTTTTCAGCTGCTGGGACCGGAGGAACAGGGCCTTGGCAGCGTGAGCCTGGAGACCGTGCGCCAGTGGGCCGGGGACAGCCTGGAATATCTGGGCGCCACCAGCGATGTGCGCCCCTATGTGACGGCGGCGCACGTGCTGGTGCTGCCGTCGTGGCACGAGGGCTCGCCCACGTCCATCATGGAGGGCATGAGCATGGGGCGTCCGGCCGTGGTCACGGATGCGCCCGGCTGCCGCGAGCTGGTGACCGATGGCGTCAACGGCCGTCTGTGCCGGCTGCGTGATCCGCAGAGTCTGGCCGCGGCCATGGAGCATTTCATCCTGCATCCCGAAGACATTGCCCGCATGGGCGCGCAGGGCCGCGAACTGGCCTGCCGCGAGCTGGACGCCGACATCGTGTCCCGTCGCATTCTTGATGACATGTTTGTGCCGCAGGCACCGGCCCAGCCGGGCGCGTCCGCCCGTTAAGGAGATATCATGGTCAGCCGTTATCGCATGGCACTGTTGCAGAGTCTGGACCTTTTCTGCATTCTGCTGGCTCTGGGCATTGTGGGCATGGTGTCCATCGCGCCGGACCTGAGCGTTTTTGAGGACTATACCGGCGCCTCCCTGTTCACCATCTTTTTCTACATGCTCTTCTTCTATATCCTCGACGCCTACAGCGTGGGGGTGGAGGACTTCCGCGACAGTGTGGGGCGCGTGTTGGTGGCCGGTGTACTGGCCATCATCTGCTCGGCCACGTCGTCCTATGTCTTTGACCACTGGCGCTTTGACCGGAGCAGCACGGGGCTGCTCTTTCTGCTGTCCATGGCCCTGTGCCTGGGCTGGCGGCTTTTCTATTTCCGCAATACGGACAAGCTGACCTTCCAGATGCGCGTGCTGCTGGTGGGGGTGGACCGTGCGGGCAAGGTGCGCCAGCTGCTGGCCGAAGGGCTGCCCACGGCCCGCATCATGGGCTATGTGGGCGAGCGGGACATGGACCCCGAGGCCGGCCCCTGCCTGGGGGCGCCCTATGACGTGCTCAAGATTGCCGACGAGCACCGGGCCACCACCATTCTGCTGCTGCCCGATGCCCCCATTGACGACGACATTGCCCACGCCCTGCTGGAAGCCAAGCTGCGCGGCCGCATGGTGGTGGACATCCGCTCCTTCTACGAGCATGTGGTGCAGCGCCTGCCCATATCGCAGATCAATGACGAATGGCTGTTGCAGTGTGAGGGCTTTTCGCTCAATACGCGCGGCTCCCTGCGCCGGCTCAAGCGCGCGCTGGACGTGCTCATCTCGCTGGTGCTGCTGGTGCCGGCCGCGCCCATCATGGCCGTGACGGCCCTGCTCATCCGGCTGGAATCGCCGGGGCCGGTCATCTACCGTCAGGATCGCGTGGGCCTGCACGAAAAGGAATTCACGGTCTTCAAGTTCCGCTCCATGCGGACCGATGCCGAAAAGGACGGCGCTGTCTGGGCGTCGGCCCATGACAGCCGCGTGACCCGCGTGGGCCGCTTCATCCGCAAGGTGCGCATCGACGAGCTGCCGCAGATATGGAACATTCTCAAGGGAGACATGAGCTTCATCGGGCCGCGGCCCGAGCGCATGGCCTTTGTGCGCCAGCTCAAGGAAAGCATCCCCTACTACAGCCTGCGGCATACCGTGAAGCCGGGCCTCACGGGCTGGGCACAGGTCTGCTATCCGTACGGCGCGTCGGAAGAGGATGCCCGCCGCAAGCTGGAATACGATCTCTACTATATCAAGAATATGTCCATCCTGCTGGATATTCACATTATCTTCAAGACCATGGGTGTGGTGCTCTTTCCCAAGGGCGCCCGCTGATCCCTTGCCCAGGCAGCATAACGCCTGCCATGGCCTAAAAAACGCCCCGTCCGCATGCGGACGGGGCGTTTTGGCGTTTTTTTGGCGTCCCCCCTCTAGCGGGGCAGCGGGTCCGCTGTGCCGGCAGTCCGGGCCGTGTCGGTGCGGGGCAGCACCAGGGAGACATCCTGACGGAAGGTGGTCAGCAGCGCCAACAGCTGTTCCAGCGGGGCATCCGCTGTGAGCAGGCCCTGCCGGTGGGCCTGTTCCGGCGAGAGGCGGCCCTCGAAAAGGTCCAGCATCTGCTGCCGGGTGCAGCGCAGGTGCGGCGGGCTAGTGTCCGCAGCGCGGCGGGCATGCAGTACGCTGTTGCCCAGGCGCAGGTCCCAGCTTTCTCCGGTATCGGTCAGGTGAATGCGCAGGCAAAGCTGCTGCCCCTGTGCCCGCACACCGTCCAGACGCACGCCCAGATAGGCAAAATACAGGGCCGCGGGCATGGCCTGGATCTGCGGGGTGCCGGGCACGGCCATCTGTGCCGTCCGGTGGGGCGGCAGGCCGCGCAGATCACGGGCGCCGGAAAGATAGGCATTGCGCCAGGGGCCGCTTTCCGCCTGATAGCCCAGCTGCTCCAGGGCGTCGGCGGCCAGCATGCGGGCGGCCATGTTCTGCGGAACGACAAGGATGACATGCTGCAGCACCTGCGCCACCCAGCGGTATTCGCCGGCGTCATAGTCCTTGCGGGCACGTTGCAGGATGGCGTCGGCGCCGCCCATGTACGCCACATACTTGCGGGCTGCCGCCACGGACGACAGGGGATGCAGGTGGGCCGGATTGCCGTCGAACCAGCCCAGATAGCGGGTGTAGACGCTCTTCACGTTCTGGCTGAGCGTGCCGTAATAGCCCCGCAGGCTGAAGGGCCGGGCCAGTTCCGGGGGCAGGCGCAGGTTTTCGGCAATATCCAGCATGCTGTAGCCCTGATTGGCCAGATGCAGGGTCTGGTCATGAATGTAGCGGTACAGGTCGCGCATGAGGCCCAGCTCCTGCCGGACACGCGCCTTGCCCCACACCGGCCAGTGGTGCATGCTGTAGAGCACTTCCGCGTCCTGGCCCCAGCGTTGCAGGCTTTCGTCCAGCGCCTGGCTCCAGCGCAGGGGATCGCGTTCCGCCCCTCCGCACAGGGGCGAAAGGCTGTGCATGGTATGGGGGCAGTTTTCGGCCGTGGTCAGGGCCTTGAGCTGGGGAATGTACCAGTGCATTTCGGCCGGAGCTTCCGTATCCGGTGTCAGCTGAAAGATGAAGGTCAGTCCGTCCAGGGTGAGCTGCTCGTCATGCCGGATGAGGCGGGTGGGCGCCAGCAGATGGCGCGTGCCCTGCGAAAGGGTCAGCCCCAGGCCGCTCCCCACGTGACCACGCGGCGACGGCGGCAGGGATGTGCCGTACAGATAGCGGGCACGTTGCGCCGTGATGGGGCCGGTCATGGCTCCTTGGCGCAGCGCCGCAGCCATGAAGCCCTGCGGGGCAAGAATTTCCACCCGGCCGGCAGACACATCCTCTGCCGAGACTACCCCGGCCGCGCCGCCGTAGTGGGCGGCATGGCTGTGGGAATAGATGACGGCCCGTACCGGCCGCCGGGGCCGGTGGGCATAGTAGAGATTGAGGGCCGCGGCCGCATTTTCGCTGGAAAGGAGCGGGTCCACCACGATGAGGCCCGTTTGTCCCTCAATGATGGTCATATTGGCCAGGTCGGCATTGCGTATCTGGTAGAGGCCGTCCACCACCTTGTACAGGCCGTCGCGCAGGACCAGCTGACTCTGCCGCCAGAGGGAGGGGTTCACCGTATCCGGAGCATCAGTGGGCAGAATGCGCGAGGGCGGATAGTCCAGGGTCATGCCCGGGGACAGAAAGGCATAGGGGGCCAGATTCCAGGTTTCGCGGCCCTGGCTGTCAAGGATGCGGCCCATGTCGGGCAACGGAGCCACATAGCCCCGGTGGGCATCCTGCCAGTCCTGGCCGTCATCAGCGTCAAGCAGGGCATGCTGCGCGGCATGGGCCGCGCGGGTAGGCGCTGTGGCGGGACGGCTCTGCGGGGCGGAATCAGGCGCAGCCGGGGACGGCTGCGGGGCAAGCGTCAGCAGAACGGCGCACAGCGTGACAGTGAGCAGATGGCGCATGGTGTCTCCTTGCGGCCCGTGCCGGGCCGTGGCCTGGGGTCAGCAGGAAGGCAGCGGCGCTGCCGCGGAAGCGGGGGGGCGGTCAATAGCGTTCGGGCATGTAGTGGGGCGGCAGGCTGTTTTCGGGGGCGTCGCCTTCCTGATCCATGCGCTGCCACATGAGGCGCAGCAGGCGGCGCATGTCGCCCAGCTGGCGTTCCATCTCATCCAGCTGGCGCTGTTGCCGGATCAGGGCCTCGTTGAGGGCCTCCAGGCGGCGTTCCTGAAAAACGGCCTGTTCTTCCAGCCGGATGAGCCGTGCATCATGGCACATGCGTTTTCTCCTGAACGGTTTCAGCGTCCGTAGCGGCGGCGCGGGGGACGCCAGTCCGCCGGGGCGGCAGGGCTGTCGTCGGTTCGGGCGGCCGACCGGCGGGCAGGACGGCGGGGCGGGGGCATGTCGTCAGTATCCGCAGCACGACGGCGAGGTCTGGGGGAAGGCGTGGTCTCGTCGCTGCCCGTGCCGGGACGACCGAAATGGGGCATGAGGATGCGGTGCTGGCGCAGGCGCTCCGCATCGCTGCGCGCCACATAGAGCGGTTCGCCGGTTTCGTCGCAGCCAGCATAGAACATGGCCGTGGCCAGGCTGCCGGGCGTGGGAATGAAGCATTGCGTCTGCTGCGGACTCCAGTGCCGTTGCGCCAGCCAGCGGGCCAGCACGCGCATGTCCTCGTCCGTGCAGCCGGGAAAGGCGCTCATGAGATAGGGTACCACGTACTGTTCCCGTCCCAGCAGGCGGCTCTGGCGCATGAAGCTTTCCAGAAAGGCTTCAAAGGTTTCCAGCGGCGGTTTGCGCATGAGGTCCAGCACGGCCGGCACGCAGTGTTCGGGCGCCACCTTGAGCTGTCCGCCCGTGAATTCGCCCGTATAGGCGGCCAGCGCGGCGGCATCGCGCAGGGCCAGGTCGGCACGCACGCCGCTGGCTACGCGCACCTGGCGCACGCCGGGCAGGGCCGCCACGGCGCGCAGCAGGTCCACATGCTGCTGCTGTGGCGTGATGAAGGCGCGGCAGACCGTGGGATAGCAGCAGCTGCTGCGCCGGCAGCGCGGGGCATGGCCGGTGTCGTTGCGCTCGGCATCCAGGGCGCAGTGGGCGTTCCACATATTGGCCGTGGGGCCGCCCACATCGGAAATGGCCACGCCGCCGCGCCGGGAGGGAAAGTCTTCGGCCAGGCGGGCGGCTTCGGCCAGAATGGATTCCCGCGAGCGGGAGGAGATGCGGCGCCCCTGGTGCAGGGCCAGGGAGCAGAAGGAACAGCCCCCGCCGCAGCCGCGATGACTGGTGATGCTGGTGCGCAGCATTTCTTCGGCTGGTATGGGCGCGCGGTAGGAGGGATGCGCCCTGCGCGTGAAGGGCAGGCTGTAAAGGGCGTCCATTTCCTCCGTGCTCAGGGGGGGCGCCGGTCTGGCCAGCACCACGGCCCGGCTGCCGTCAGGCTCGAAGGCCCAGGCATCCAGGCGATGCACCTGCTGTTCCAGCAGGCGGGTCTGGCGCAGCAGTTCGGCCGGGCGTTCCAGCAGCTGCTCGTGACTGGGCAGCAGCATGCAGGGCTGGCCCTGAAGCTCCGGGGGCAGGTGCGCGGGCTGCCCGTTTTCGTCCAGGCTGTCCATCCAGGCCGTCCCGTCCACCCCCCGGATGTCCTGCCGCTTTTCCAGGCGCCGGGCGCATTCCAGCATGGCCCGTTCCCCCATGCCGTAGATGAGCAGGTCTGCCTTGGCATCCATGAGCAGGGAATGGCGCAGCTTGTCGGTCCAGAAGTCGTAATGGCTTACCCGGCGCAGGGAGGCTTCGATGCCGCCCAGGATCACGGGCAGTCCCGGAAAGGCCCGGCGCACCAGATTGGCGTAGACGATGCAGGCCCGGTTGGGGCGCGCCCCGGCCTTGCCGCCGGGGGTATAGGCATCGTCATGGCGTTTTTTGCGAAAGGCCGTGTAGTGGGCCAGCAGCGAATCCAGCGCGCCGGCGCTTACGCCGGCAAAAAGACGCGGCCGGCCCATGACCAGCAGGTCCTCTTCCGTATCCCAGCGCGGCTGACACACAAGGCCCACGCGGTAGCCGTGGGCCAGCAGCCAGCGCCCCAGCAGGACGCAGCCCATGGCATAATGGTCCACGTAGGCGTCCCCGTTCACCAGCAGGACATCCAGCTCCTTCCAGCCCAGGGCGTCCATTTCCCGGCGGCTCATGGGCAGGTATTCGGGCTGTGGCGGGAAATGCGCAGCCCGCGGGGCCGTGCGGGATACGGCGGGCGCCGCCTGGCGGGAGGCGCGGCGTCCCGTCCCGCCGGAAGAGACGGCGCGTGAAGCAGGGGCCGTGCCTGCGGATTCCCGCGCGGGAGCGGCCCGTCGTGACGCTGGTGGAAAGGGGGTGCTGGGCATGCTGGCGGAGGGGCTGCGCCTATTTGGCGGGAGGCATGACCAGAGGCACTTCGCCGGAGGCAGGGGCCGGCGGCATGCTGCCCGGCATGCCCTTGTCAGCAGGCATGGCGGCCCGGCCGCGGGCATGGTCCAGCAGGAAGCCGTTCCACTCCTTGTCGCTGATGAAGCCGTCCTTGTCCGTATCGATGGCGGCAAAGGCGGCTTTCTGCATCTTGGGATAGGCGGCAAAGAATTCGGCTTCGGACAGCTTGCCGTCCTTGTCCGCATCCATTTTGGCAAATTTTTCCTGAGCGGCTTCCATGCCCGGCATGGCAGCGGCGGTGCCGGCTGCGCAGAGGCCCAGCAGGGCGGCAAGGGACAGGCTGGCAACAAAGGACAGACGCATGGGAACTCCTTCTCGGTCATGAACCGTGCGTGCCGGCCGGGGCCGGCGGTGGCGGACGGACGGGCTAGCCGTCAAGACTGTGGATGAAGGTCAGCAGGTCATCGGGCTGACCAGGCTGGTGATCTTCGGGATAGAGCAGGGCCGACATGTAGAAGAGCGAATCCAGGCGCAGCGCATTGGTGGCGCTGGCGGAAAAGCAGTGCAGGCGGTGGCGCAGGCGTTCCCGCTCCTGGGCGGGCACGCTGTCCGGCAGCGCCGCCAGCAGGGGGGCCGTGCGGTTCTTGAGGTCTGCCAGCAGCTGCGCCTTGCGGTGCATGCCGTCGGCGTGGCCGGGCAGGTCGCCCTTTTGCAGGCAGGCCAGGGCTTCGGCCTCGGCCTGCATGACATCGTGATGGCACTGAACCAGGGCCGCCCTGAGGGCGGCAATCTGGGGGCATGACATGGCATTCTCCCTGTGCGGGCGGGGGATTTTCACCTGTCCCCCGCCGGAAGGTCCGTGGCGGACAGCCGGGCCGTGGCGGCGGGGCTAGTCCCAGTGGCGCTTGTCTTCGATGGGGCGGATCTGCGGCGGCAGACTGCCCGGCGCCAGAATCTTCAGTTCGGGGCGCAGCTTGATCTTTTCGCGGAACTGGTGGAGCAGCTCCTCTTCGCGCTTGAAGCCGCTGGTCTCGATGAAGAGGGTCATTTCGTCAATGCCGCCGGGGTTGGTGACCTCGATCTGCCAGCGCTTCACTTCCTCGAAGCGGCTCATGACCTGTTCCACCTGATGCGGATAGACAAACATGCCCATGATGCGCGCCGTGGTGTCCACGCGGCCCACGATGCTGCCCAGGCGCGGGCTGGTGCGGCCGCAGGCGCAGGGGCTGCGATCGATATAGGACAGGTCCCCCGTGGCCAGACGGATGAGCGGATAGGTCTTGTTGAAGGCCGTGACCACGATTTCGCCCACTTCGCCGTCCTTCAGCGGGATGCCCGTGTCAGGATGGCAGATTTCCACATAGCAGCGGTTGGCAATGTGCAGGCCGGTCTTGTGGAAGCATTCGTAGCCGATGCAGCCCACGTCAGCCGTGCCGTAGCCCTGGCGCATGAGCAGGTCGTACTTCTTTTCCATCTGCGAGCGCATCTTTTCGGACAGACGCTCGCCGGTGACAAAGGCCACTTCCAGAAAGAGGTCCTTGCGCAGGTTGAGGCCCTTTTCCTCGGCCTTCTGGGCCAGGTGCATGAGAAAGCTGGGCGTGCCCACATAGCCGCAGACGCGCAGCTTCTGCATGATGTCCAGCTGGGTGGTGGCATCGGACGGACCGGCCGGGATGACGGCGCAGCCCAGGTTGCGCAGGGGTTCCTCAAACATGAGGCCCGCCGGCGTCAGCTGGTAGTTGAAGGTATTCTGCACCGCATCGCCGGGGCGAAAGCCCACGGAATAGAAGGCTTCGGTATAGCCCCAGTAATCCTCGGCGCGGTCTTCCGGGTCAAAAATGGGACCGGGGGAAAGAAAAATGCGCTTGAGGTCGCCGATGTCCTTGGTCAGCAGGCCCCCCAGGCGCGGTCCCATGGATTGCAGAAAGATGAGTTCCTTCTTTTTGAGAATGGGGATGTGCTTGATGTCGGACAGCGTCTTGAACTTCTCCACATTGAACTGAGCACGGTCAAAGCGCTTCTTGACATCCTCCGAATACCGGTAGGCATAGGAGAGCAGATCCTTGAGCTGGATGAGGCAATACTGGCGGCGTTCGCTTTCATCCAGGACTTCGCGGCGGCTATAAATACCCTCGGTGCGGTCTTTGCGGGTCATGGCATCACCTTGTCACGAAATTTGTTTGAAGTCTTTTTTGTTAGCCAATTGTGCGCATCTTTGCAAGAACTTTTTTAAAAAACAAATTATTTCAATTGGTTACTTGGCATTTTTCATGACACGTTCTGCGGAGGAAGTGCTCGTGGCAGCGGCCTGACGCCGCAGGATGCGCAGCTTGAGGCTGTCATAGACCGGCATGCCGCCCAGGCGCGAGGCCAGCAGGGCGGCCAGCAGGGCGGCCGGAATGACAGCCGGAGCCGCCGAGAAGCAGCCGGCCATTTCCATGACCAGGGCGGCGCCGGTAAGCGGGGCGCGCACCGTGGCGGCAAACAGGCTGCCCATGCCCAGCACCAGCAGCACGGGGACCTGATCGGGCAGGATGATGCCCGCCTGGAGCAGGGGCGCGGCCACGCAGGCTCCGGCCAGACTACCGGTGAGCAGCATGGGCATGAGCAGGCCCCCGGCAATGCCCGAGGCAAAGCTGATGCCCGAATAGAAGATTTTGCCCAGCAGCAGGGGCAGCAGCAGCGTCAGACCGCCGGCCAGCAGCTGGGGCGAGGCCAGGTCCAGCGTGTCAATGCCCACCCCGCCCACCAGGTCGGGCCATTGCCAGAGCAGCAGGCCGCTGACGGCAAAGGGGATGGCGGCCCGCAGCCAGGCCGGCAGCCGGTGCAGACTGTCTTCCCAGAGGGTAAGGCGCACGAGGACCGTATTGTAGAACAGGCCCAGCAGGCCGCACAGCAGGCCCATGAGCAGCACGATCCAGTAGAGCCGGAAGTCCAGATTGCTCCAGCGGGCAAAGGGAAAGACCAGACCGAAGCCGAAGAGTTGCAGGGCGGCCCAGGCGCCGAGGGCGGACAGGGCCGTAAAGAGCAGCAGGGGCGCGGCCAGGCGCGAGCGCATTTCCTCAAAGGCAAAGAGCATGCCCGCCAGGGGAGCGCCAAAGGCCGCGGTAAGGCCGGCCACACTGCCGCCGATGAGAAAGCGGGACCGCAGGTCATCCGGGGCATGCCACAGGCTGCCCACGCCTGCGCCCACGCAGGCCCCCATCTGGATGCACGGCCCCTCGCGCCCTACGGAAAGACCGGCTGTGAGCGCGGCCAGCGTGGCCACAAATTTGGTCCAGAGCACGCGGTGCCAGCGCATGGGCGGCAGCTGGCCGGAAGCCATGAGTTCCACCTGGGGAATGCCGCTGCCGCTGATGAGCGGCTCATGCCGCAGCAGAAGGTAGGCCAGAGCCGCCAGCAGGCACAGGCCGGCAGCCACGGCCAGCCAGGAAAGGGCCGTATGTCCGGCCGCCAGGTGCAGCCAGGCCACTGTGCTCTGGCGGAGGGTATCATACAGCCAGCGGAACAGGCCGATGACGGCCCCTGACACCAGGCCGGTGAGCAGCGCCTGGAGGCAGAGCGTGCCGGCACCCAGGGCGTCCATGGTCTGGGCCTCGCGCAGGGAGGCCGGGATAAATTTTTTATAATTCATGCCAACTCGTGAACATTGCAGGAAAAAAGGCGTTATTCCCCCCCGTGGGGCACCCCAAGTATGGCCGCAATGTGCCGGCAATTCAAGCTGCTTGCAAAAAAAGACAAAAAAATGCTTGCCAAGCGCTGCGGAAAAGCATAGACATACTTCTGCCGCGATCATGTGTCGCATGGGCCGAGGTAGCTCAGTTGGTAGAGCAGGGGACTGAAAATCCCCGTGTCGGCAGTTCAATTCTGTCCCTCGGCACCACCGAAAGTCCGGGCCTGTGTTTTGCACAGGCCCTTTTTTGTGCCCTGTTGTGCCTTGTCCGGCAGGTTACGTCCGTTCGCCGGGAACGGGCGTTTTTTTTTTTGCGGAATTGCCTGCGGCAGCGGCAGGCAAAGCGGGCACGCCTAGACGGGACAGGCCGGGGAGCTGGGGAGCGGCAGGTGTATGGGCTGCACCGGCGGCAGGGGGCTGTGGCGTGGCACGGGCGGCAGGGGCCGGGGAGCCGGTGTATGGTACAGGGCCGCTGCCAGCAGGGAGACGAGCAGGGCCAGCATGCCAAGGATCAGAATCGCGGGGAGGGTCCTGTCCCGGGGCAGGGACGGCATGCCGCTGCCCCACGGCGGGCAGCATTGGGCTGGTTCAAGGCCCAGCGCCAGGGCAGCCAGGCGGTTTCGGTCTGCTGTCTCGCAGAAGAAATAGCCCTGCCGCAGCAGGTTCAGGGTATAGGCCCGGTTATAGCACAGGGCCAGCAGCACGTTGGTCAGCAGAGGCAGCCAGAACGGCAGGGGCGGCAGGCTGTCCAGCCAGGGCAGGCAGCGCCGGAACAGGCAGTACAGCAGCAGAAAGCTCAGACCGGGCAGCCAGTCCCGCCGCCAGAGCATGGGCAAGGGGCCGAAAAAGAGCACGGTCCAGCTGAAGCCGGTGAAGCCCCGGCGGATGCGCCCCGTCCGGGCATGCTGCATGTAGATGGTGGTGGCCATGATTTTTCCGGGATAGGGCGGCAACCGGCAGCGACATCGCCGGAAGCGCCATAAAAAAAGGGGAGCCGCAAAAGGCTCCCCTGCTGAAAACCGAGAAGCTGCCGGCTACACGTAGGGATTGGCGTAGAGCAGGATGAAGCTGATGACCAGGGCGTAAATGGCCAGGGATTCGATGAAGGCGAAGGCCAGAATCATGGTACCGGTCACCTTGCCGCTGGCATCGGGATTGCGGGCAATGCCTTCGCAGGCGCCCTTGAGGCCCAGGCCCATGCCGATGCCGCAGCCGAAGGCGGCGATGCCGATGCCCAGAGCGGCAGCAAGGCAGGTGTAGCCCAGGGCGGCGGCGTCAAGCTGATTGGCGGCAAAGGCCATGCTGGCCATGCCCAGCAGGGCCGCGGTGTTCAGAACAACGAGAAGCAGTTTGCGCATGAGAGAAACTCCTTGTGCGTTTGTATGATTGGGTCGCGCGCGACCATTCCCCACCTAGTGTTCGGGAGCTTCCAGAGCGCCCTTGATGTAGGTCATCGTCAGCATGAAGAAGACGAAGGCCTGCATGGTCTTGCCCAGCAGGAAGAGGGCATAGATCGGGATGGTGCCCAGAATGGGCGCCATGACAAAGAAGAGGATCATGACGATTTCCTCGCCCCGGATATTGCCGAAAAGACGGAGAGACAGAGAGACGGGGCGGGAGAGATGCGAAACCACTTCCAGCGGAAACATGAGCGGAATGAGATACTTGGACGGCCCGGTGAAGTGGTAGATATAGTGGGCCTTCCACTTCATGAGACCCACGGCATTGTAGATGACCAGCACGAAGAGGGCCATGCACACGGTGGTGTTGAGGTTGGCCGTGGGCGCGTCCAGGCCGGGCACCAGGCCCATGAGATTCATGGCAAAGATGTAGATGAAGATGCCCGCCAGCAGGGGCACGAACTTGCGGCCCGCCTCGCCCATGGTGGTGCAGACAAAGGTCTCGATGGTGTCCACCACGGCCTCGAAGACATTCTGCATCTGGCCGGGCACCAGGGTGAGGCGGCGGCGCACGATGTAGGCCAGAACAAACAGAATGGCCATGCAGAGCCAGGAAAAGAAGACGTGCTTGAACTCGATGACCTGACCGTTGATGACCACCTCGTCCATGTTCAGAAAGGTGGAAAGCAGTACCGGATGCGGCAATCCTCCAGCCATGGCGGAGCCTCCTCATTATGGGGGACCGGGGACGGTCCCTGCCGTTTTTTTCAGGTCGCACGCAGGGCGTGCGGCTGTCCTTACTCTTTGACCGCCGGGGCGGTCCGGTCTTCCTGCGCAGGGCGGGAAGGGATCCTTCCGGCGCGCCGGTAGGCGCGTGCATAACTTGTCAGGGCCACCAGCTGGGCCAGGGCCAGGCCGGCGGTCAGGGCCAGGGGCGATGCCCGCCAGTGCACCAGTGCCGCATAGAGCAGCAGGGCCACCAGCCCCAGGCGCAGCCCCCAGCGCAGCAGGATGAGGGGCAGCAGCCCCATGCCCGCAGCCCGCAGGGACCGGCGCAGAAAAAAGCGCGTCAGCTCCCAGAGAATGGCCGTCATGAGGCCAAAGCCCACGGCTGCCCAGAAAAGCGGACTCCAGCCCGCGGCCAGCAACACCATGCCCGGCAGCAGCAGAAGCGCCAGCCCGCAAAGTTCATTGCGCAGCAGGGGCAGCAGCAGCGGATGGCAGATGCCGCGGCGCCACAGCCAGCTGTCCAGATGGTGCAGCGGTCCTCCGCTCATGCCCCAGGCTCCCGCCGCTCAGGCGGTGCGGCCTGCGCAGCCGGCGAGTCTGGTCCGGCCGGCGCCGTCATGCCGTCTGCCGGGGGCCGGTGCGCGGCTTCCGCGGTGTGGACGGTATGGGCGGGCGCTTCCTGTCCCTGTCGGGCAGCCCGGCTGCGGGCGGCCTCGTCATCCATCTTGCGCAGCAGGCGGCGGCTGTCCGTATACACATTGAGAAAGCCCGCCCCGATGCCGATGAGCAGAAAGATCAGCTTGAGCCACGGCCCCGTTTCCAGCCAGTAGTCCAGACCGTAGCCGATGGCAAAGCCCACCAGCGGGCCGCTGACCATGTGCAGGCCGATGACACCCACGTTGCCCATGAGTTCCACGCCGCGCTGCTGCTGACGAAAAATTTCCTTGAGGGACATGGCGCTCCCGGCCGGGCACGTCTGCGGGCGGCAAAACGCTGCGCGCAACCTGCCTGTAACCGCGTGAACTTTATCAGGGATGGCCTGCGGCGTCAATGCAAGGCCGGCCAGGGCGCGCCGAAGAGGCCCGCAGGCGGTCTTTTTCTCCCGTACGCGGGCCATGAGGCCCGTTACGGGCGCTCCCACAGGCTCACGCTTTCCAGATGCGGGGTGTGCGGAAAGAGGTCTACGGGCACCAGGCGCGTCAGCGCATAGGCCGTGGCCAGGCGGGCCGCATCGCGGGCAAGGGTGGCCGGATTGCAGGACACGTAGACCAGGCGCTGCGGGCGCAGGGCAAGCAGGCGTTCCAGCACATCCGCATCCATGCCGGCACGGGGCGGATCTGCCAGGGCGGCGGCAAAATGGCCCGGCCCGGCATCCATCTTGCGCAGCAGGCGGGCCGCATCCCCGGATTGCCAGCTGCCCTGTACGCCCAGGGCGGCGGCATTGCGACGGGCCAGGGCCACGGCGCGGGGGTCGTATTCCATGCCCAGAGTATGGCGGAAGTGCCGCCCGGCCAGCAGGCCGGGCGCGCCGGCCCCGCAGTAGAGGTCCAGCAGGTTCCCGTTCTCTTCCGGCAGGCCCGGCGCTGTGAGCATGGCGGTGGACAGGGCGGCCAGCTGCTGGGCCGCCACCGTATTGACCTGAAAGAAGGAGGCCGCATCCAGGGTGAACCACTGCCCGTGCAGGGGCAGACGCAGCAGGTGGGCCTGGGGTGCGCCGTGGCGGTCCAGCACCAGCACGCGCCGTTCGCCCTGGACCAGGGCATCGGTCTGCTGGCGTTCCTCGTGCACAAAGGCGGTCAGCAGCGGGTGGGCATCCAGCAGGGCTTCCCCCAGGCGACGCACGGCAGCCCGCCGGGCGGCATTGCCGGGGCTGGTCAGGCACACGGCCCAGTAGCGCAGCTGTTGCGGTGTGGAGAGGGCCGCGGCTGCCGTGAGGTCCGTGTCCGGCAGAAAGCCGCTGCGCAGGGTGAGAAAGCGCCAGAAACCCGGCTGTTCCCGCCGGTTCCGGGCCGGGGGCCGATGCTGGCGGCTGTGCCGGGGGGGTACGTAGGCCGTCAGGCCGGGGTCGTTCTGCCGGGCGTCCAGCGCCAGGCGGCGGGCGGTATCCACCATGGCCATGGCCTCCGGCGGCAGGAGGACACAGCCCGGCACGTCCATGACCTCCAGCGTGCCGCGCCGCCGCAGCCCCAGGGCCAGCCCCCCGTCATCTGCGGGGCCAAAGGCAAATTCCATCTTGTTGCGAAAGCCCGTGCGGGCCGTAGCGGCCCGCAGCGTTTCCAGCGGCAGCCGGGCAAAGCCGCCGATGCGCTGCATGGCATCCGTCAGCAGGCGTGTTTTCCAGTGGTGCTGCGCTTCCGCCGGCAGGCATTGCCAGGGGCAGCCGCCGCAGCGGGACTGATGCGGACAGAGGGGGGGCAGCTGCCCCGGCGCCGGGGTCAGCACGGTCTCGCTCTGGGCCTCGGCAAAGCGGGCACGGCGTTGCAGCAGGCGGGCGCGCACCCGCTGTCCGGGCAGGGCGTCACGCACGAAGACGACCCCCTCGGGGGTACGGGCCACACCGCGTCCGTCGGGACTGGGGGCAAGGATGTCCAGATCAAGCAGGGGGTAGGTCATGCCTTCTTGTACGGATTCGCCGGCTGTCCCGCAAGGGCCGGCCGCTGCGGGCTTGCCATGCGCCCGAAAGCATGGTAAGAGCCGCCACGGCGACAAAATGGGAAAACCGCATAATTCGGTTGACATTTTGATATTCATGAGGCAAAAAAGCCTTTCTCTTTTCGGAGGTCGACATGTACGCTATTGTGGAAACCGGCGGTAAGCAGTACCGCGTGGAAGAAGGTTCCAAAATCGTTGTGGAAAAGCTGGCCGCCAAGGCCGGCAGTGAAATTACGCTGGACAAGGTGCTGATGATCGGCGGTGCCGACTGCAAGGTGGGCGCCCCCTACGTGGCCAATGCCGCGGTGACCGCCGAAGTGGTGGAACAGAGCCGTGGCGCCAAGGTCATGGTCTTCAAGCGCTGGCGCCGCAATGACTCGCGCAAGCTGCGCGGTCATCGCCAGGACTACACCACCATCCGCGTCAAGAGCATTAACGGCTAGTCGCGCCACGGCGCGTAAGCAAGGAGTTTATCATGGCTCATAAGAAAGCAGGCGGTTCTTCGCGTAACGGCCGCGACAGTGCGGGCCAAAGACGCGGCGTGAAGCGTTTCGGCGGTCAGCAGGTGCTGGCGGGCAACATCCTGGTGCGCCAGCTGGGTACCCGTATTTACCCCGGTGAAAACGTGGGCATGGGCAGGGACTACACCCTGTTTGCCAAGGTTGACGGCGTGGTGCGCTACGAAAAGTATACCCGCAAGCGCCGCGAAATGACCCGTGTGCACGTGGAAGTGCCCGCTGTCGGCTAGGTCTGCAGCGGTCGGACAGATTTTTGGGGGGAAGGGGCCGCACGGCTTCTTCCCCCTTTGTTGTTGGGCGCGCCCGGTGCGCGCCCGGTCTTTTGCCGCCGGGATGCCGGCGGCCCGGAGCCAGTATGCGATTTGTAGATGAAGCCAGAATTCAGGTGCGCGCCGGCAAGGGCGGGCACGGCTGCGTGTCGTTCCGGCGGGAAAAGTTTGTGCCGCGCGGCGGACCGGACGGCGGCGACGGCGGGACGGGCGGATCCGTCATCCTGCGGGCCGACCCGCGCCTGCTCTCCCTGTACGATTTTCGCCTCAAGCGTCTGTACGAGGCCCGCAACGGGCAGCCCGGCATGGGCAGCCAGTGCGATGGCCGCAAGGGCGAAGACCTGGTGCTCAATCTGCCGGTGGGAACCCTGGTCTATGCCATGGGTGAAGACGGCGAATACCTGCTGGCCGACCTCAGCGAACCGGGCCAGGAAGTGCTGGCCGCCCGGGGTGGACGCGGCGGCAAGGGCAACGAGCACTTCAAGTCCTCCACCATGCGTGCCCCGCGCTTTGCCCAGCCGGGCGAGCCGGGCGAGGTGCTGGACCTGCGCCTGGAACTCAAGATTCTGGCCGATGCCGGCTTGCTGGGTCTGCCCAATGCCGGCAAGTCCACCTTCATTTCCCGGGTATCGGCGGCGCGGCCCAGGATTGCCGCCTATCCCTTCACCACGCTGACGCCCAATCTGGGCGTCATGATTGACGAATATGATCCCGACCGGCGCATGGTCATTGCGGACATTCCGGGCCTCATCGAGGGGGCGCACGAGGGGCAGGGCCTTGGTCATCGCTTTCTCCGGCATGTGGAGCGCACCCGTTTTCTGGTGCACATCCTGAGCATCGAGGATGTGGACGATGACGATCCCTGGGCCGGTTTCAACCTCATCAACGAGGAACTGCGCCGCTTCAGCCAGGAGCTGGGGGCGCGCCCCCAGATTGAGGTGGTCAACAAGATCGATCTGGTGTCGCCCGAGCGTCTGGAAGAACTCCGGGCACGGGCGGCGGCTGATGGCCGGCAGATATTCTTTATCTCCGCCCGTGACCAGGTGGGCCTTGAGCCGCTGGTGGCCGAAATGTGGCGCATGCGCGACAGCATGGAGACGCACGAACCCTTGCACCGCTTCCATGATGCCGTGGAAGAGGACGACGAGGACTTCGAGGACATCGAGGTCATCTATACCCGCGAATAGGGCAGAGCCGGCGCACCCCTTCGGGGTGTGCGGCAGAGGGCGTAACCGCAGCCGCGGGCCGTGGGCATGCACGGTCCGCCGGGAGGACGTATGAAGACCCGCCCCCAAGACTGGCACGTGGAAAAGCGGCAGGCCCTGGCGCAGGCCCGTCTTATCATCATCAAGATCGGCAGCGCCGTGCTGACGGACCGGGAGGGCCTGTGCACCCCCGTGCTGGAAAACATCGCCGCGCAGATGGCGGCCCTGCGCGCCGGTCTGGGAATGGACGAGGTGCCGGCCGACGGCCCGGCCCGCCGGCTCATTCTGGTCTCCTCGGCCGCCGTTGCGGCGGGGCGCGCCACGCTGGCCCGGCACGGACGGCATTTTGAGGTGGTGGGCCTGGCGGCCCGTCAGGCTGCGGCTGCCGTGGGGCAGGGGCAGCTCATGCGCGCCTGGGACAGGGCCTTTGCTCCGCACGGTCTGCCCACGGCCCAGGTGCTGCTCACCCGCGACGACCTGCGCGCGCGGCAGCGCTTTCTCAATGCGCGCAATACCTTTGCCGAGCTGTTGCAATGGGATGTGCTGCCCATTGTCAATGAAAATGACACCGTGTCCGTGGCGGAGCTGAAATTCGGGGACAATGACTGTCTGTCCAGTCTGCTGGTGAACCTGACCGGGGCCGATCTTTTCATCAATCTCACGTCCGCGCCCGGCGTGCTGTCAGGCAATCCCGACGAGGACCCCGGTGCGGGCGTGCTGTCCTGCGTGGAAGACGTGGCTTCCCTTGATCTGGGCCGTCTGTGCGGCGGCAAGACCAGCGTGGGGACGGGGGGGATGTATTCCAAGCTCACGGCGGCCCGCCGGGCGGCCCAGCTGGGTGTGCCCACCCTGATTCTGCCGGGCCGCCAGCCTGATATCATCACGCGGGCCTTCCGTGGCGAAGAGGCGGGCACCTGGGTCCGTCCCGGTGATCATGCCATTTCCCGCCGCAAGTTCTGGCTGGCCTATCAGTCCGATCCGGCGGGGACGCTGCTGGTGGATGCCGGGGCCGCGGCCGCCCTGGAGCATCGCGGCAGCAGCCTGCTGCCCGGCGGTATCCGTCAGGTGGAGGGCAATTTTCAGCAGGGCGCGCTGGTGCGCATTGCGTGCGCGGAAGACAGCCGGAGCCTGGGCGTGGGCCTGAGCAACTACAGCGCGGCAGACCTGCGCAGGATCATGGGCCTCAAGCGCATCGAGGTGGCGGCCATTCTGGGCGATGCCCATTATCCCGAAGTCATTCACCGGGACAATATGCTGCTGGATGCTGCCGTCTAGGCTGGTGCCTCCGTGCACTGTGCCGGTAGCCGGCCCTTTGGTATCGGACCTGCCGGGCATGGGCATGGCGCGTGCGTCCGGCAGGAGTGCCCAGGCCCGGCAAGGATGCCGTTTGCTGCAAAGACGCTGCGGAACGGGGCACCTCCGTGTGGTGTGCCCCGTTTCCGGCACGGGTCGTGCTGCCGGGAGAGCCTACCGCATTTTTTTTTCAGGGCACGGCCATGTTCCGCCTGCGGCAATGTCTCTGCCGGGGCACGGACTGCCTGAACAGCGCCTTTGCGGCTTCGGCAGGCATGATCTGGGGCAGGTCCTGCCCCAGGAACCTGGGCGCAGAGCATTTTTTCCACTCTGGCGGAAGCGCGTGCCATATTGTTCGTTGCCGCTTCGCCTTGCCTTTTCTCTCCTATTAAGCTAGAATGATTCGATTTTATGCTTTGCGTGTGCCCGCCATTCCTGCCGGGCATTGTGGTATTCATATCCCTGGAGGAATCGTGAAAGCGCTGCGCCTTGTTCTGTTGAGCTGTGCCCTGTGGGCTGTTGCCGTGGCCCCGGTCTGGGCGGAAGGTTTTGGCCTGACCGAGTGGAGTTCTCGCGGCCTCTCCCTGGCTGGGGGTCTGGTGGGCCGGGCCGATGATCCGTCTGCCCTGGCCTACAATGCCGCCGGCATCACCCAGCTGCCCGGAACACAGATCATGGCCGGCTTTGCCGTCATTGCGCCCATGGGCACCATCTCCACGGAACATGCGGGCGGCTATTCCAAGGATACCACCACCAAGCCCAATGTCTGGCCCGCGCCGCATGCCTATGTGACCCACCAGCTCAATGACCGCTTCTGGCTGGGCCTGGGCGTATTTTCCCGCTTCGGTCTGGGCAATGAATTTGCCGGCAACTGGGTGGGCAGGTACAATCTCACGGATGTCAATTTCCAGACCGTTTCCTTTGTGCCCACGGTGGCTTTTAAGGTCAATGATGTCCTGTCGCTGGCTGCCGGTCTGGACATCATGTATGCCTCCTTCGGCATGGGGCAGCAGATTCCGACGTTGACACTGGGTGGGGGCTTTATCCCTCAAAAGGGTGATGACAACAAGCTGGACATTGCCGGCACGGGCTGGGGCGTGGGCGCGCATGTGGCCGCGCATTTCCGCCTGAGTGACACGGTGTCGCTGGGGCTTGCCTACAAGAGCCAGGTGGCCCTGAACATCAACGGCGAAGCCGATTTTGCCACCCATGGCATGAATTTTCTGGCGGAAAGGAACCAGGTGCCGCATGCCGTGGATTGCGGCGCCAGCAGCACGGTGATCATGCCCGATTCCTTTGCGCTGGGCCTGAGCTACAAGCCGCTGGACAATCTGAGCTTTGAAGTGGGCACGGTGTGGACGCGCTGGTCCACCTTTGATTCCCTGGACATCTCTTTTGAATCCGGCTACGACGCCAAGAGCATCAAGAACTGGCGCGATGGCTGGAACTTCAATGCCAGCGTGGAATACGAGCCGCTGGACTGGCTGGCCCTGCGTGCCGGCATCTGGTACGAGACGCCGGTGACCAACGAGAGCTACGCCGAATTCATGGTGCCGTCCTACGGGCGTACCGGCGCCAGTGTGGGCCTGGGCTTCACCTGGGGCAACTGGAAACTGGACCTGGCCTATGCGCATCTCTGGGTCAACAATGTCGACTACGACCAGACCCGGGCTTCAGGTATTGACAGCTCGACAGGCATTATGGGCGGTCACAGTTCCAGCACCTCGGCCAATATCTATTCCGGCAGCATCAGCTATACCTTCTAGAGGCAGGCGTGCCGGCGCACGCTGTGCGGAGAGATTCTGGCGGCGGCCCTTCGGGGCCGCCGTCGTCATTTTTGCGTACCAGCAGTTCAGGGCAGGGCCAGACCATCCGTTTCCGCAAAAAAGCGGGCCAGAATGGCATTGGATACCAGCATGCCGTCCCGGGTCAGGCGCAGGTGGTCCGGTGTCAGGGTGGCCAGACCTGCCTGCTGAAGGGCCGACAGCAGGTCGGGCATGTCCTGCGTCAGGTGGCGTCCCGTGAGGGACGTATACAGGGCCAGGGGCAGACCGCGGGTGGTGCGCAGGCGCAGCATGAGGGTTTCCCGCAGACGGATGGCCGGGGAAAGCCCTTCGGCATCCGCATCCGGTGTGCGGGCCGCAAGGCGGGCGGCCCAGGCATTGAGGTCCGCCGGCTGGGTCCAGCGCCGGCCCCGCAGGGTGGAGGTGGCCGCCGGCCCCATGCCCAGATAGTCCGCCCCTTCCCAGTAGCCCTGATTGTGCCGGCATTCCCGGCCCGGGCGGGCAAAATTGGAAATTTCGTACTGGTAAAGGCCGTGCGCTTCCAGCAGGTCCGCGCCTTCGTGGAACATGCGGTCCTGTTCCTCGTCAGGGGGCAGGTGCAGGCGGCCGCAGGCACAATCGGCATCCAGGGGTGTGCCTTCCTCACGGGTCAGGCCATAGGCCGAGACATGGTCAGGGTGCAGCCGGCAGATCGTTGTCAGGGTCTGCCGCCATTGTGCGGCATGCTGGCCGGGCAAGGCCCACATGAGGTCCACGCTCAGATTGCGGCAGCCGGCCTCACGGGCGGCTGCCATGGCCCGCAGGCCGTCCGCCGCGCTGTGCGGCCGTCCCAGGCGGCGCAGCTGGGTATCGTCCAGGGCTTGCAGGCCCAGGGAAAGGCGATTGATGCCTGCCTGCAGATAGGCCTGCGCCACGCGGGCGTCGGGCAGGGATTCGGGATTGGCCTCCATGCTGATTTCCGCCCCGGGGGCCAGGGCAAAGTTGTGCCGCAGCGCGTCCAGCACCTCCTGGAGCCATGACGGCGGCAGCAGGCTGGGCGTGCCCCCGCCAAAAAAGACGCTCTCCACGGGGGTGCCGGGCAGGCGTTCGGCCCAGAGGGCCAGTTCGCGGAAGAGCAGGTCCCAGTACCGGCGCACGTCCGCGGTGGCGGCGGGCAGGGTTCCTGCCCCCAGGGGACGGGAATGGAAGGCGCAGTAGCGGCATTTGGTGCGGCAGAAGGGAACGTGGATATAGACAAGCATGGCATCTCCGCCGAGAGGACGTAGCCTGCCCGGAAACGGGCGCGGCAATGCGGGACAGGCGCGCCGTCTGTGGGTCGTGCGCGGTGGTGCGCGGCTTGGCAAACGGCGTCACACAGCGTATATTCCCTTTCCTCGAAAGACAATCCGCACTGTACGGAGAACACCTATGGAACTGCGTTTTCAATGCCTTGGTCCCGAACACTGGAAAGCCGACATTCTGCTGGCGCCGGTCTGCCGGGACGAGGTTCTGCACGAAGCCAGCCCCGCGCTGGACAAGGCTGCGCCGTGGCTGGCCATTGCGCCCGCCGCGCGTGATTTTCACGGCAAGACCAGCGAGCTGGCCCTCATGCACGGCCATCCCCAGCAGAATATCCCGCGGGTGCTGGCCGTGGGCCTGGGCAGACGGGAGGACATGACCCCCGCCGTGCTGCGCGAGGCCCTGGCCGGGGCCGTGCGCTTCTGCCGCGATCACGGATACGCCAGCCTGCTGCTGCCTGAAGCGCTGCTGGCCCGGCTGCCCGGCGGCCGGGAACGCCTGGTGGAAGAGGCCGCCTATGCCGCGCTGCTGGCCCTCTATGATTTCCGGGACCTCAAGAAGGAAGACCCCGAAGCCCCCGTGGATCCGCAATGGCTGACCCTGGCCTTTGAGGGCGAGTATGTGCCCGATGCGGCTCACGCGGCGGCCCGCCGTGGGGAGCGCGCGGCGCAGGCGGTCATGCTGGCACGGGACCTGGCCAATACGCCGCCCAACATGCTGGCCCCCCAGGACCTGGCCGAACGGGCCAGCCGCATTGCCCATCAGCAGGGCCTGCGCTGCACCGTGCTGGATGAAGAGGCACTGCGCGCCGAAGAGATGGGCGCCCTGCTGGCCGTGGGCAGGGGATCGGCCCGCCCGCCGCGTCTGGTGGTGCTGGAATATGCACCCGAAGGACACGAGCAGGACAAGCCGCTGGTGCTGGTGGGCAAGGGCATCACCTTTGACACCGGGGGCATCTGCCTCAAGCCCGGCGCCAAGATGCACACCATGAAATGCGACATGACCGGCGCCGCCACCGTGCTGGCCGTGCTTACGGCACTGGCCGAGGAAGATGTGCCGCGCCGTGTGGTGGGCCTGCTGGCCTGCGCCGAAAACATGCCCGACGGCGGAGCCTGCCGCCCCGGGGACGTGGTGCGGGCCGCTTCCGGCGATACGGTGGAAATTCAGAATACCGATGCCGAGGGCCGGCTGGTGCTCTGCGATGCCCTGAGCTATGCGCAGAAGATGTGGACGCCCGCCGCAGTGGTGGATATTGCCACCCTGACCGGCGCCTGCGCCGTGGCCCTGGGCACGGAAGTTGCCGGCCTGTTCAGCGATGATGATGCTCTGGTGGAGCGCATCCTGGCCGCCGGCCAGGTGGGGGGGGAACACTTCTGGCGTCTGCCCCTCTGGAAGGGCTACGAAAAGAACCTCAAGAGTCAGGTGGCGGATATCTGCCACATGGGTCCGCGCGAAGGCGGCGCCATTCATGCGGCCCTGTTCCTTAAACATTTTGTGAGCGACGGCGTGCGCTGGGCGCATCTGGATATTGCCGGCGTGGACTGGGCCGACAGCGTGCAGCCGCTGGGCGTCTGCGGCGCCACGGGCTTTGGTGCGCGCACGCTGCTTGAGCTGGCGCGGGGAGGTGTATAAATGAAAGTCTATCTGATCGGTGCCGGTCCGGGAGATCCGGGCCTCATCACCCTCAAGGGGCGGGACTGCCTTGCCGCCGCCGACGTGGTGGTGTACGACGCGCTGGCCAATGATGCCCTGCTGGGGCATGCCCGCAAGGATGCGGAACTCATCTATGTGGGCAAGGTGGCGGGCAATCACGCCCTGCCCCAGAACGAGATCAACCGCCTGCTGGTGGACAAGGCCCGCGAAGGCAAGGTGGTGGCCCGTCTCAAGGGCGGAGACCCCTACATCTTCGGCCGTGGCGGGGAAGAAGCCGAGGAGCTGCTGGCCGCCGGCGTGCCCTTTGAGGAAGTGCCGGGCATCAGCAGCACCATTGCCGCGCCGGCCTATGCGGGCATTCCGCTGACGCACCGCAACTTTGCCAGCTCCGTCACCATCATCACGGGGCATGAAAATCCCGACAAGCCCGGCTCCGTGCACAACTGGAAGGCCCTGGCCGCCAGCGCCTCCACCCTGGTCTTTGTCATGGGCATGAAGAACCTGCCCGATATCGTGCGCAATCTGCTGGCCGCCGGCATGGACCCCCAGACCCCGGCAGGGCTGATCTATCGCGGCACCACCACCAGGCAGCGCAGCCTGGTGTCCACGCTGGCCGGGCTGCCGCAGGCTGCCGAAGCGGCTCATTTCACCAATCCCTCGGTCATTGTGGTGGGCAAGGTCTGCTCCCTGCACGACAGCCTGGGCTGGTTTGAAAAGCGGCCGCTCTACGGGCGCAGCGTGGTGGTGACCCGCGCGCGCGAACAGGCCAGCGGGCTGGCAGCGCAGCTTGCCGAGCTGGGCGCGGAGGTCATCCAGTGCCCCACCATTGAAATCCGTCCGCTGCCTGACTATGCCGAGCTGGATGCGGCCATTGCCCGTCTGGAAGAGTACGGCTGGGTCATCTTCACCTCGGTCAACGGGGTGCGCTGGTTCTGGAACCGCCTGGAACAGGCCGGCAAGGACAGCCGCGCCCTGGGGCACTGCAAGGTGGCGGCCATCGGACCGGCCACGGCCGCGGCTCTGGAAGCGCGGGGCATCCGCCCCGACTTCATTCCGGAACGCTACGTGGCCGAAGGCGTGGTGGAGGGCATGCTGGCGCGCGGCAATGTGGCCGGCGTGCGCATGCTGCTGCCCCGTGCGGCCAAGGCCCGCGAGGTACTGCCCGACGAGCTGCGCAAGGCCGGTGCCGTGGTGGAGGTCATCAGCGCCTACGAGACCGTGCCCGCCGCCGCCCGCAAGGACGAGGTGCTGGAGCGCATGGCGAACGGCACCCTGGACTGTGTGACCTTCGGTTCCTCCTCCACGGTGGAAAACTTCCTGTCGCTCATTCCGGCGGAAACGCTGCTGGCGCATCCCGGTGTGCGACTGGCGGCCATTGGGCCGGTGACGGCCAGAACGCTGGAATCCCACGGCCTGCCCTGCCACATCATGCCTGCGGAATACACCATTCCGGCTCTGGTGGCGGCAGTGGCGGACGCTTTTGCGAGGTAACGCATGCCCCTGAAGATCGCCATTCTGGCCTCGGGCAACGGCACCAATGCCCAGGCCTTCATCGACAAGGCCCGTGCGGGCCTGCTGGATGTGGATATCCGCCTCATTGCGGGTAACCGGCCCGGCGCCGGCGTCTTTGCCCGGGCGCGGGCGGCGGGCATACCCACCTGCGAGCTGGATCACACCACCTTTCCCGACAGGGTGAGCTTTGACCGTGAGATGGTGTCTCGCATCCGCGAAAGCGGGGCGGAACTGGTGGTGCTGGCCGGCTATATGCGCCTGCTCTCGCAGGAATTCCTGTCTGCCTTTGCCGGGCGCGTCATCAATATCCATCCGGCCCTGCTGCCCAGCTTTCCCGGCGTACATGGCGGGGCGGACGCCCTGGCCTATGGCGTCAAGCTGAGCGGATGCACGGTGCACTTTGTGGAAGAGGCCGTGGACAGCGGCCCGGTCATCATCCAGGCGGCTGTGCCGGTCAATGCCGGTGAGGACGAGGACAGCCTCATGCAGCGCATTCACATCATGGAGCACCGTATCTATCCGCAGGCCCTGCAATGGCTGGCCGAAGAGCGCATTACCGTGACAGGCCGGCAGGTCTACCTAGCGCCTTCGGACAGACCCCGGCAGAAGCCTGACGGGCAGTGGCTGGTGTGGCCTCCGCTGGAGGAAGGCTTCTAGTCCCTGCCGGAGCGCTGCGGCAGATGAATAGTAACGAGGGAGAAACCGTACGGTTTCTCCCTCGTTGTTTTGTCCTGTCTGTGGGAGAAAAGCCTGTGGCCAGACCGGTGGCAGTCTGGCCGGCTTCCCCGAGTCGACGATTAGTCGGGAATCAGGCACATGGGCAGTGCCGGGATGTAGGTGATGAGAAAGAGCACACCAATCATCAGCAGCAGCATGGGCAGGGCTGCCACGGAAAGGTCGGCAATCTTGGCCTTGGCAATGCCGCTGGAGACGAAGAGGTTAACCCCCACAGGCGGCGTAACGAAGCCAATGGCCAGGTTTACCACCATGATGATGCCGAAATGAACGGGGTCGACACCCAGTTGGGTGACCACGGGCAGCAGTACGGGAGTCAGAATGACGATGGCTGCCAGAGCTTCCATGAAGGTTCCTACAAAGAGCAGGAAAATGTTGATCATCAGCAGGACGAGCATTTTCTGATTGGTAATGCCGAGAATGAATTCGGCGATGCTGCTGGGCACATCTTCAATTGCCATGATGTTGCCGAACAGCGTGGCCATGGCAATAAGAATGATGATGGCAGCCGAGGATGAGGCCGCTTCCACCACACTGGTCAGGAAGGACCGCAGATTCAGTTCCTTGTAGATGAAAACCCCGGCAATGATGCCATACAGCGCAGCGATGGCGGCTGCTTCGGTGGGGGTACAGACGCCGCCATAGATGCCACCCAGAACGATGACAGGGACAAGCAATGCCCATTTGGCATCCCAGAAGCTCTTTAGAAGCAGTCGGGGGCTTCTTTCCTGTTTTTCTCCCATCCAGCCACGTTTCTTGGCATAAAAATAGGTGAAACCCATGAGTGCAAGCCCGGTCAGAATACCGGGAATAATCCCCCCCAGGAAGAGTTTGCCGATGGAGGCCTGCGCGACTACGCCGTAGACCACAAAGGGATTGCTGGGGGGAATCATGACGCCGATGGCCCCGGCAGCAGCCACAATGGCCCCGGCAAAGAGCTTGTCATAGCCGCGTTCCACCATGGCCGGAATGGTCAGCATACCGATGGCGGCCACAGTGGCCGGGCCAGAACCACTGATGGCTGCAAAGAACATGCTGGCGCCGATGCTGCCCAGGGCAATCCCGCCCGGCAGGCTTCCCAGCAGGTAGTCGGCCAGAGCAAGCAGGCGCTTGGAAAGCCCCCCTGCGCCCATGAAGACCCCCGCAGCGATGAAGAAGGGAATAGCCATGATGGGCATGCTGTCAATGGAGGTAAAGGGAATTTGGGCAACATAGTCCACAGGCAGGGTTTCTGCGCAGAGAATGGTGGCAAGGGCTGCCAGGCCAAGGCAAATGGCAATGGGAACGCCAAGAATCAGGAAAACAATAAAATAACCGAACAGCAGCGAGACAACGCTTACATCCTCTGCATAGAAGATGGGAATGCTCACCAGCACAAAGATAAGTACACCAAGCAGCGTGTAGAGCAGGCCGCTTTCTTTGACCTGGCGTATAATATCCTGTATCAGGCGCAGCATCATGAGGCCAAATGCCAAAGGAAGTACGAGATACGGTATGTAGTATGGGATACGCAAGGCTGGAGAATACTGCTCAAACTCTATCTGCATTTCTACATAGCCTGTGCTCGTATAGAAAACCACTGCTGCCAGGGATAGAAAAGCTAGATCAACAATGATCCATGTCATTCCCTGAAGTTTGGGTGGAAGTTTATCGTAGATGATGTCAACGCGGATATTGTTGCGCAGACGAATAGTCAGGGGAATGGCCATGTAGGAGGCCCAGATGAACAGGAATCTTGCCAGCTCTTCCGTCCACACAGGTACGCTGACGTCGGGCATGAACTTGGACAGGATGTAGCGTCCAAGGCTCTGGAAGGAAATCAGAAGGATGGCACCCAATAGACCAATAATAAGAATTGGTTTTTCCAGGTCCTCGTCAAGACGCTGCCAAAAGCTTCTTTGTGTCTGGGGGAGTTCATCGTGGGGAGTTGTCATTAAGCATTCCTCGTTGAAGGAGGCGAAAAGTTTTTTCGTCCTAACTGTCTGTAATGCAATAATCTAAATAGAGGAAAAGAAATGGAAAAGGGCGGAGGCCGCATGCCTCCGCCCTCAGGAGACTACTTCTGGGTATCAAGCACAAGTTGCAGGAGGTCCTTATCCAGTTCGTTGGCAAACTGGTCCCAGACCTTGCGGGTGGCCTGCTTGAAGGCTTCGCGTTCTTCATCGCTCAGGCGATGAATGACCATGCCGGCATCCAGCATGGCCTTTTCGGCGCGGGCTTCATGCTCGATCGTGATCTCGCGCTGCCACTGCAGTGCTTCACGTCCGGCTTCCATCAGGATATCCTGCACGGGAGCAGGAAGACTATCAAAAATCTTCTTGTTCATCATGAGGATGTGCATACTGTAGTTATGCTGGGAATCCACAGCATATTTGAGCACTTCGATATGCTTGGCGTTGACCATGTGCTCCCAGTTATTGCCCTCGCCATCCACAGTGCCCTGCTGCAGGGCAGTATAGGTTTCACCCCAGGCAATGGGCGAAGGCTGCATCCCCAGAGCGGAGGCCACGGCTACTTCGATGGGAGAGTCCGTGGTGCGGACCTTGAGGCCTTTCAGATCCTCGAGAGAATTGAGGGGCTTTTTGGTGGAAGCGAAGTTGCGGTAGCCATATTCGCTGTACATAATGGTTTTCAGGCCGATGCCGGAGGCCACGGCGTCAAAACGCTTGCCCAGTTCGCCGGAGTCCAGAGCGGCATAGAGCTGCTTCTGATGGGCCGGAGAGGTGACGTAGGGCAGGTCAAACACCATGTATTCGCGGGCAAAGCTCGCCATATTGGGGGAGGAGCAGGAAGCCATGTCAAGCGTGCCGCGCTGCACGGCTTCCATGGTGGCCCGGTCGCTGCCCAGAAGGGCATTGGCAAAGAGCTTGACCCGGACCTTGCCATTGGATTTTTCCTTGACCAGTTCTACAAATTTTTCGTAGCCGCGCACCATATTGCTGCCCGTAGGGCTGGGGCTGGCCAGTCGCAGGGTGATTTTTTTGCCGTTGTACTGTTCGGCGGACTGGGCCGGGCCAGCAAAGACCAGCAGTGCGGCTGCCATGCAGGTGATGCAGATGTTCAGGGAAAGTTTCATTGTTGCCTCCTTGAGGGTTCCCTCGGGATAGCTGGTATTCCTAAGGTGGCCCACCTTTTTCGAACAGGACCTACGGCTGGTTGCCTTTGCCCTGAAAGCAGGCCGGTACTTGCCATTTTATCCACCAAGAGCTGCCCGCGATTTCAAGAAATCAATGGGCAGCTCTTCAAAGCGGTATTCCATATCCCGCATCAGGGGATGGAAAGGCAGGAGAACTACTCCTTGACAGGTTCGCCCAGATCAAAGGTTTGACCGGGAGCATACTTGGCCAGGCGCACATCGCCGGTGCGGGCATGCGCTTCCATGCCTTCCAGACGCGAGATGCGGGCGGCCACGCCTCCGATATGGACAGCAGCGTCGCGGGTCATTTCCTGCCAGGTCAGTGTCTTCAGGAACTTGTGCACGGACAGGCCGCCGGAGTACTTGGCCGCACGCTTGGTGGGCAGCACATGGTTGGGGCCGCTGCACTTGTCGCCGAAGGCCACGGTGGTTTCCTCGCCCAGGAAGAGGGAGCCATAGCAGGTCAGATTCTTGAGCCACCACTTGCGGTCGGTGGCCTGCACTTCGAGATGTTCGGGTGCGTATTCGTCGGACTTGGCCACGACTTCTTCACGGGTGGAGCAGAGGATGACTTCGCCATAGTCACGCCAGCCGTTGCTGGCAGCTTCCTTGGCCAGAGGAGGCAGCTTTTCAATGAGTTCAGGCACGCGCTTCATGACCTTTTCGGCCAGTTCACGGCTGGTGGTGATGAGCCACACGGGGGATTCCACGCCGTGTTCGCCCTGGCCCACGAGGTCATAAGCCACGATTTCGGGGTCGGCCGTTTCGTCGGCAATGACGGCAATTTCGGAAGGACCGGCAAAAACGTCAATGCCCACCTTGCCGAACAGGGTGCGCTTGGCTTCGGCCACGAACTTGTTGCCGGGGCCAACCACGACGTCGGCTTCCTTGCCGGTAAAGAGACCATAGGCCATGGAGGCAATGGCCTGTACGCCGCCCAGGGTCATGATGGTATCAGCGCCGGCCACTTTGAAGGCATACAGCAGATAGGGATGCATGCCGCCCCCGCGGAAGGGAGAGGAGCAGGCAATGATATTCTTGACGCCGGCAGCCTTGGCCGTGGCTACGCCCATGTAGGCGGAAGCGATGTGGGCATAGCGGCCGGCAGGCGCGTAACAGCCCACCACGTTGACGGGCAGGACTATTTGACCGGCAGTGACACCGGGGTACAGTTCGACCGAGAAGTCCTTGATGGATTCACGCTGGGCAGCGGCAAAATCATGTACCTGCTTGGCGCCGAATTCGATGTCGCGCTTCACGCTGGCAGGGACATCTTTGATGGCCTTTTCAATGGCCTCTTCGCTCATAATGATGTCCCCGGACCACTTATCCAGCTTCAGGGCATATTCGCGGACGGCCTCTTCGCCCCGTTCGCGGATATTGGCCAGCATTTCGGTGACGACCTGCTGGGCAGCTGCGGTATTGCTTTCCGGGGTTTTCGTGGCTTTTTTGAGGTATTCGACAGACATAACAACTCCTTCGTTTGGTTATGCGCGATACGAACGTGCTTACGCATGAGGTAATATTATCTGCACGAAAAGGCAATGGGATGTTCGTACTTTTTTGCACGCTGTTCAGAAAATAGGCTGAAATTTTTTCAGAAAAATTTTTTAGTCCTCGACAAATAAATTTTTTTATAATTATTTTATAATGATATAAAAAAGCACTGATATATGACGGTTGAAAATGTTTCAACAAGATTGCAAAATATTTCGTGATTATTTTCACATTTATGTATAATAAAACGAGTGGAAAGGCATGGTCTCTCCACTCGTTCATAGATGGCTGCCGGGCCTCAGCGCCGCAGCCGTTCCGGGCGCAGGGCTTCGGCAATAATGGCGGCATCCTCTTCAGGGCGGGCCTGCACGTTCAGTTCCGCATTGCCGCCGTGGCAGACAAAGCCGCTGGCATCATGCTCCACAAAGCCGGCGGAAAGCACCTGCGCATAGGGCAGCTGCTCGCGCATGTCGCAGTGGTCCACGCGACGGGGGAAGATAAAGGGGACGGCCTGTCCCGAAAAATCCTGCATGATAAGGTATTTCATGGAGCCTCCCAGGGGTCAGCGTCGGTTGCGGCGGTTGCGCAGGTACTGGCGCACGGCCCGGTTGTGATCGTTGAGGTTGGTACTGAAAACGTGCTCGCCGCCGTCAACCTTGGCCACAAAGTAGAGGTAGCGGTGTTGTTCCGGGGTGATGGCCGCCGCAAGCGCCGCCACTCCGAAGGAACAGATGGGACCGGGCGGCAGGCCCGGACGCTGATAGGTATTGTAGGGATTGGCGGGATCGTCGAGGTGGCTGCGGCGCAGGTTGCCGTCAAAGGACGGCCCCAGACCGTAGATGACGGTGGGATCGGCCTGTAGAAGCATATTGCGTTGCAGGCGGTTGGCATAGACTCCGGCCACGCGCGGGCGCTCGGCATCGATGGCGGTTTCCCGCTCCACGATGGAAGCCAGAATGACCAGGCGCCGCAGTTCCTCTGACGCGGGTTTCTTGCCGTCCGGCCAGAGCGGGGCGGCCTTGCGCCAGAAGGTATCCACAAGGCGGCCCGCCACGCTGCGGGCCTGGGCCATGTCCGGCACATCGGCTTTCTTGAGCAGGTAGGTATCCGGCATGAGAAAGCCCTCTGCCGTGGCAAAGGGAATGCCGTACTTGCGCAGAAAGTCCTTGTCCATGATGACGGCGCGGAAGTCCTCAAAGCGCACCAGGCCGGCCTCTTCCAGCACGCGGCCGGTCTGCCACCAGGTAAGCCCTTCGGGCACGGTTACCCGGAAGAGCACGGGCTGGCCGTTGACCAGCCAGTCCAGCACCTGGTCAGGCTTCCAGTCCGTGCGCAGGGCAAAGCGCCCGGCCTGGAGGCGGGCATCCATCTTGCGGTAGCGGGCCAGCCAGCAGAATTTGCGGGCATCGGTCACCAGGCCGCGGGCTTCCAGCGCCTCCGCCACCCGGGCAAAGCGGGCGCCCGGCGGAACGTCAAAGAGCTCTTCGCGGCCGGCGGTTTCGGGGGGCGTCTGCAAAAAGGTATAGCCCACGTATGCCGCCCCGCCCGCAGCCAGCAGGGCAAGGAAAAAAAGCAGCGCCAGACAGCGAAGCAGGGTCTTCATGCGGGGGGGCCTCCTTCCTGCGGACAGGGCAGACGGATTCAGATGGGCTGGCGTTGCCGGGGGGGCAGCGCCAGAAAGGAGGACAGAATGCGCACGGCTGCCTGCTGATCCAGCACGGCCTTGCGCCGGTGGCGTTTCATGCCGGCCTCGCGCAGGTCCATTTCTGCCTCCACGGAGCTGAGCAGCTCCGGCATCCAGTAGAACGGCAGATCAAGGCGTCGCCTGAGCCTCTGGGCCACGTTGCGCACCTGCCGGGTGGTCAGGCTTTCCGTGCCGTCATCCAGCAGGGGCAGTCCCATGACCACGGCCTGGGCGCCCTCGTCCCGCACACGGCAGGCCAGGGCGTCCAGCAGCGCCTTGCGGTCCGCAAAGTCCGCCAGGCGCAGCGTGACCAGCGGATAGGCCAGCACGCCCGCGTCATCGCAGGCGGCCAGCCCGGTCCGCTCCAGTCCGTAATCAATGGCAACAATCTTCATGTGGCCCTAAAGGCCCATGCGCTGGCGCACCATGTCCATGGTGGTTTGGGCAAAGGCGCGAGCGCGTTCGTTGCCGTCAGCCAGAATGTCCTGCACGGCGGCATCGGTGAGCGCCCGGCGCCGTTCCTGCAGGGGGCCAAGGAATTCGGCGATGTGCTTGAGGAAGCGCTGCTTGCATTCCACGCAGCCCATGGTGGCGTGGGTACAGCCTTCGCGGATTTCGTCCTGTTCCTCCTTGCTGGCCAGCAGCACATGGTAGGGGAAGAGGTTGCACACGTCGGGATTGCCGGGGTCGGACTTGCGCAGGCGGTTCTTGTCCGTGAACATGGTCTTCACCTTGGGTTCCACGTCGGCCATGGTGTCACGCAGGAAGATACCGTTATTGTAGCTCTTGGACATCTTGCGCCCGTCCAGGCCCGGGCACTTGGCGGCCGGGGTGAGCATGGCTTCCGGTTCCGGGAAGGTGGTTTCGCCGTAAAGATAGTTGAAGCGCCGGGCGATTTCGCGGGTCAGCTCCATGTGCGGCAGCTGGTCTTCCCCCACGGGCACGCCGTGCGGCCGGTACATGAGGATGTCGGCGGCCATGAGCACGGGGTAGCAGAGAAAGCCCGCATTGCCCAGGTCCTTGTTGGTGATCTGCTGTTGCTGTTCCTTGTAGGTGGGATTGCGTTCCAGCCAGGAAACCGGCGTAATCATGGAAAGCAGCAGGGACAGTTCGGCATGTTCCTTGACGGAGGACTGGCGGAAGATGACGCACTGGGCGGGGTCCAGACCGGCGGCCACCCAGTCCTTGACCATTTCATTGATGTTTTCGCGCACGCGGGAAGGGTCGGCATAGTCGCTGGTCAGGGCGTGCCAGTCGGCCACGAAAAAGAAGGCATCTTCGGTATGTTGCAGCGCCACATAGTTTTTCAGCACGCCAAAGTAGTGACCCAGATGCAGCGGACCGGTGGGGCGCATGCCCGATACGGTACGCGGACGTTCCATGCTCATGAGTGTTCCTTGTCAAACGTAAGAGAGGTTGAGAAAAAAGCCTACAGCAGGCCCACGGCCAGCTCCACCACCGCCGTATAGCTGATGCGGATCAGCGGTCCGAGCACGCGGCCCAGAACGCCGCTGAACAGCAGCACCAGCAGCAGGATGAAACCATAGCGCTCCAGCCTGGCATAGGACATGGCCAGGCGGAAGGGCAGAAAGTTTGCCACCACGCGGCTGCCGTCCAGGGGCGGCAGGGGAATGAGGTTGAACCACATCAGGCAGAAATTGACCAGCACGCCCTGGGCGCACATCTGAAACAGAAAGAGCTGGGTGGGCGTCTGGCTGTAGAGCAGCTGGGGCCACAGGGCCAGGCAGAGGCTCATGCCCAGGCCGAAGGCCACGGCCAGGCCCAGATTGGCCAGGGGGCCGGCCAGCGCCACCCACATCATGTCACGGGCGGGCTTGCGGAAAAAGCGGGGATTGACCGGAACCGGCTTGGCCCAGCCAAAGATGAAGCCGCCGGCCAGACTGGTCAGCACAAAGCAGACCAGCCCCAGCGGATCGATATGCGGCAGGGGATTGAGCGTCAGTCGGCCCATGGTATAGGCCGTGGGGTCGCCCAGGCGGCGGGCAACCATGCCGTGCGCCACTTCATGCAGGATCATGCCCAGCAGCATGGGCAGAAGAGTTACCGTCAGCAGGCGGACAGATTCCGCGAGATTGAAATCAGCTCCAAACATGTTCCGGCTCTAGCACGGGCGGGCGCAAAAGTCGATATGCACGCCGGAGACCCGGAGGGGCGGACGGTCTTTTCCCGCATTGTTGCGCAGGTGGCCGGCAGCGGTGCGGCGGCGAAAAAACGGCAGCATGCTCTGTCACGCCCGCGCATTTGCCACGGGCGCGCGCGCGGGAAACGGGCGGCGGACCGGGAAAAAGGGGACCCCTCGCGCACCGGCGGAGAGTCCCCTTCTGTCTGACAGAGTGTGGCAACAGCCCCTAGCCCGATGAGGCCACCTTGCGCACCAGCAGCTGGTCATCGGGCCATATCTGCCTGTCGGGGGTCAGCAGCTCGCCGTTGCGCGCCACAAGCGCGCATTCCTCTTCCAGGCCCAGGGCAAGCAGCAGCTGCCGGGCCAGCTTGGGGCGCGGCAGCAAAAGCCAGTCCTCGCCGGGCTGCACATGCACAAGCACGCGGGGGCCGCAATAGTCGGGCCTGACGATGGTGGGATGTTCCTGGGTGCTCATGCGTCCTCCGGTTTGCCGCTATCAGGCATTGCCCGCCAGCAGGATGGCGGGGCGGTCTTCCTGCAGGATGTCGTCAAGGATGTTGCACGTCTCGGCAATGAGGGCAATGCAGGAAGAAGAAAAATAGCTGCCGTCGGCAGGAATGTCCATGCCGGATTCCTTGCGGGCACGGGCCGTGAGATCATAGCAGAGGATGGAGCCGTAGCGATCTTCAAAGCGCTTGAAGAAAAGGTTCTGCTTTTTGAGCAGGGCGCGGCGGGCGGCCTTGTCGGTCACGTCCACGGGAGCATAGCGCAGGCCAAGAATCATGATGGCGCCCACCACACAGCCGCAGACGCTGCCGCGGCCCATGCCGCTGCCGAAGGGCAGGGTGGCGCGCAGGAGCCAGTCCCTGTTTTCATGGAGCTTTTCGGCAAAGGTGCAGCATATCTGCTGGGTGCAGCGGTAGCCGCTGGCCTTGTTCAGGCGGGCCTTTTCTTCAAGGTCGTCGCCTATGAGCGGTATGAGATCGGGAACGGGCATGATGCCTCCTTCTGCTTGTGGCATGGGACCCCGTTGCCGGCGGGGCGCCATGCCCGGTTTTTGTTCGGGGTTCGGGTCAGGTGCGTAACGCGTCATATCCCGGAGCTGTCCCGCCGGACAATCCCCAGGATTTTGGTACGAAAGTTCGATCAATTGTCGTCGCTGGTACCATACGGGGATTTTCCCCAAAAGACCAGTACGACGTACGCTAGCCATAGCACAGGACGTAGGCCAGTGTCACGAGTACCATGCTGGCGGCCCGCAGCCCCTGGTTGGCCACAATGAGCCGTATGGCCAGTGCCGGCCGGAAAAAACCCGCATAGGCCGGCAGCTGGTGGCGAATGGCCCGCATGGGAGTGGACAGGATATTGCCCACCATGAGCGCCAGCACCACGTCGTGAGCGTCCAGCCCGCCGGCCTGAAGCAGGCTGCCGGCAGCGCCCAGGGCGGCGCCCAGCTCGGCGGCCAGATGCAGCACAATGATGCTCATGGCCTGCGGCTTGAGAAAGGAGAGCCAGTCCATATGCTGGGCAAGCCAGGTCTCCGCGGCGGAGAAGATGCCCTGCCGCTGCAACAGAAACATGATCACGTACACAGGCACGGTGAACAGGACCAGCCGGGGCAGGCGGGCCATGAAGCGCCGCCCCGCCTTGTGCAGGGCGCTGCGCAGCGCAAAGGCAGGCTGTGCGCCCGTGGGCAGGGGCGGAGCGGGCGGCGGTGGCGGCAGCAGGTGGCGGGCCGCCAGCACGGTCAGTGCGGTGCGCAGCAGGGCCGCCACCAGGGTCAGCCCCACGTAGATGCAGGCCGGCCAGCCCAGCACGGGCCAGGTCATGAAAAAGATGGTGGGCGTGTGCGTAAAGAAGGCCGGCAGACTGTTGAAGAGATTGGCCAGCATGAGTTCGCGCCGGGACAGTTCCCCGGCATCGTAGCGGTCGGCCAGCAGCCCGTTGGCCGACGCCGGGGACACAAAGGCCAGGGCAAAGGCGGCGCCGGCCACTTGGCGCAGGTGCGCAACACGGGCCAGCGGCGCCGCCAGCCGGGCCAGGTGGCGCGTCCAGCGCAGCGCCTCCAGCACATTGGCCAGCAGCAGGCCGGCGGCCAGGCCCAGCAGCAGGCGGCAGAGCGGCCAGCCCAGCGCCTGCCAGAATGGGGCGAGCGCATCCATCAGGCGTCTTCCGGCAGAAATCCCGTATCGGCCGGCAGGCCGGGCCGGATGGCGCAGCCGCGGGCCAGGACATCGCAGCGTTCGTTTTCGGGATGGCCGGCATGGCCGCGCAGCCAGTGCAGGCGCACGTCATGCCGTTGCAGCAGGGGGGGCAGCTGCTGCCAGAGGTCCACGTTTTTCACGGGCTTTTTGTCGCTCTTGATCCAGTTTTTCTTTTTCCAGCCCCAGAGCCAGCCCTTTGCCACGGCATGGCAGACGTACTGGGAATCGGTGTGCAGGTCCACGGCGCAGGGTTCGGTAAGCGCCCCCAGGGCAAAGAGCACGGCGCGCAGTTCCATGCGGTTATTGGTGGTCAGGGCGTAGCCGCCGCTCATTTCCCGGCGGTGCGGCGTGCCGTCCAGTTGCAGGATGGCGGCCCAGCCGCCGGGGCCGGGGTTGCCCAGGCAGGAGCCGTCGGTATAGATGGTGACCTTTTTCATGGTGGGGAGTGTAGGGAAGATGCGTCGTCTTGGCAATGCACGCCGGCTCAGATGTCCGTGGTGGCATCGGGCCAGATGAACTTGTGTATCTGGAGGTTGAGGCGCACCTCGAACAGGCGGTCTTCCAGCAGACGGGCCACCAGCGCGTCCGGTGCCAGACCGCCGGGAATCATGGGCGAAAAGGCCAGCACCGGGCCGGCCCCGGGCGGTACGGCCAGGGTGCGCGCCGTCTGGACGCAGGCGCGGGCGCAGGCATAGTCCGCCTCGTCGGCAATGACAAACTTGATGAAGTCCTGCGGGCCGAGCTGCTGATACATGCGGGCAAAGGGCAGCATGCGGTCCGTACAGCCGCTGGACGGGCACTTGTAGTCGTAGACAAGGCTGCCCACACAGTCCCGGCCGGCAAAGTCCGGGGGCAGGCTGCCGTTGGTTTCCAGGGAGATGAAGATACCCTCCCGCGCCAGGCCCCGCAGCAGGGCTTCCAGAGCCGGGCCGCGCTGCAACAGGGGTTCGCCGCCGGTGAGCGTGACCTTGGGGCAGCCGCTGATACGGACGCGTTCCAGCAGGCTTTCCACGGGCATTTCCGTGCCGGCGCCAAAGGAATAGGTGGTATCGCAGCCGCCGCGATCCTGCCAGCAGCGCAGATTGCAGCCCGCCAGCCGGATGAAGAAGGAGGGCGTGCCCTGGCCCCTGGCATTAACCTCGCCGTCAATGCTCAGAAACAGGGAGATGACCCGCAGGGCAAGGGGGGCGCCGCTCATGCGCCTGCCCGCCATTCGGCATAGGAGGTGCCGGATTCCCACCAGCGGATGCGGCGCACATCCAGGCCGACATGGGCCGTTTGCAGGCGGTGCAGCACCCAGAGGACCATGTTTTCGGCCGTGGGGGCATAGACTTCCTGGCCGTTCTCGTCCTGCACGGGGTCCAGATGGCTCTGTGCCCAGCGGGCATAGCAGGGGGCATTGAGCACGTCATTGAGATAGGTGTGATCCACCTCGGCCACAATGTCGGCCATGATGGCCTTGAGGTCATGAAAGTCCACCACGATGCCCGGATAGGCGGGGCCGTCCTTGCCGGCCACCTCCACCTCGAGCCTGCCGGTGTGCCCGTGCAGGTTGACGCATTTGCCCGCGTAGGCGGGCAGGCGGTGGGCATAGGCGAATTCATAGATTTTGGTCACGGTGAGGGTGCCGTCATGCTTCATGCTGTTCTCCTGCCGGCGAGCTTTCCCGGCGTGCCCATTGTGCGATGCCGGACGCCGCAAGGCAAGAGGCCGCACGGCGAAAACGCGGGGAAGGCCGCTCCTGCCCGCAGGCAGGGACGGCCTTCCCGGTGATATGCGGCCTGTGCGGCGTCCGCCGCCGGCCGGCGCCAGCCGGTGTCAGGGCGGCTAGTAGCGGTAGTTTTCGGCCTTGTAGGGGCCTTCCACCTTGACGCCGATGTAGTCGGCCTGTTCCTGGGTCAGGGTGGTAAGGTGCACGCCCAGGCGGTCCAGATGCAGGCGGGCCACTTCCTCGTCCAGTTCCTTGGGCAGGGTGTAGACCTTGGTTTCCAGCTTTTCGCTGGCTAGCTTGATCTGGGCCAGGGTCTGGTTGGTGAAGCTGTTGGACATGACAAAGCTGGCATGCCCCGTGGCGCAGCCCAGGTTCACCAGACGGCCTTCGGCCAGCACGATGATGCTGCGGCCGGAGAGCAGGGTCCACTTGTCCACCTGGGGCTTGATGTTCATCTTGGTGATGCCGGGGGTGTCTTCCAGGTAGGTCATGTCGATTTCATTATCGAAATGGCCGATATTGCAGACAATGGCCTCGTCCTTCATGCCTTCCATGTGCTTGCCGGTAATGACATGATAGTTGCCGGTGCAGGTGATGTAGATGTCGCCCATGGGCAGGGCATCTTCCACCGTCACCACCTCGTAGCCTTCCATGGCGGCCTGCAGGGCGCAGATGGGGTCGATTTCCGTCACCAGCACGCGGGCGCCGAGGCCACGCATGGACTGGGCGCAGCCCTTGCCCACGTCGCCATAGCCGCAGACCACCACCACCTTGCCGGCGATCATGATGTCCGTGGCGCGCTTGATGC
This sequence comes from uncultured Desulfovibrio sp., assembly GCF_944324505.1. Lineage (NCBI taxonomy): Bacteria > Pseudomonadati > Thermodesulfobacteriota > Desulfovibrionia > Desulfovibrionales > Desulfovibrionaceae > Desulfovibrio > uncultured Desulfovibrio sp. The sequence continues at coordinate 45,272 of NZ_CALUWO010000007.1, read as the reverse complement.
CGTCGGCCAGGGATTCGCGGCAGCCGTAGAGATTGTCGAACTTGGACTTGGTTACGGAGTCGTTGACGTTGATGGCCGGGAAGAGCAGCTTGCCTTCGGCTTCCAGCTGATAGAGGCGGTGCACGCCGGTGGTGGTTTCCTCGGAAACGCCACGAACGCGCGCGGCCACCTTGTGCCAGTGCTGCGGGTCTTCCTTAAGGCGCAGGGCCAGGCGGTCCAGCACGCACTGGAATTCCTTGCTGTCAGCCTTCTGTTCCAGCAGGGAGGGGTCGTTTTCCGCTTCCACGCCCTTGTGGATGAGCAGGGTGGCGTCCCCGCCGTCATCCACGATGAGGTCGGGGCCGGAGCCGTCGGGCCAGGTGAGGGCCATTTCCGTGCACCACCAGTAGTCTTCAAGGCTTTCGCCCTTCCAGGCAAAGACCTTGGCCAGGCCCTGCTCCACAATGGCGGCGGCGGCATGGTCCTGGGTGGAGAAGATATTGCACGAGGCCCAGCGGATGTCGGCGCCCAGGGCATGCAGGGTCTTGATGAGCATGGCCGTCTGAATGGTCATGTGCAGGGAGCCGGTGATGCGCAGGCCCTTGAGGGGCTTGCTGTCGCCATATTTGCGGATGCATTCCATGAGGCCGGGGGTTTCGCGCTCGGAAAGCTGCATTTCCTTCTTGCCGAAATCGGCAAGGCTCATGTCGGCCACTTTGTAGTCAAGGGACAGGTCCAGAGCTTTGGTCATGATTCCTCCAGAGAGAAAGAGTGGTTTCAGCAGGTTTCGGCGAGCAGCAGCAGCAGGGAAAGCTGGCGCCCCACGGCCTGCCGCGTGCTGCGCACCAGGCGGAAGCCCGTGTGCCGCAGGGTGGCGGTGAGCTGCTCCTCATCAAAGCCCAGCCAGCGGTCGCCATAGCGGGTGCGCATGGTCTCGTCGTTGTGGCGCAGAAAATCCGCCACAAAGAGGCGCCCCTGCGGCGCAAGGATGCGGCGCACTTCCGCCAGACCGGCAGCCGGATCGGAAAGGTGGTGCAGAACAAGGTTGATGCAGGCAAAGTCCGCCTCATGATCCCGCAGGGGCAGGTGGTCCAGTTCGCCGATGCGCAGGGAGTAGCGCTCTTCCGGCACGCCTTCGCCTTCCAGGCGGCGGCGGCAGATGTCCAGCATGCGGGCGGAGCCGTCCACCCCGATGAGGGTTCCGGCCAGGGGCAGCATGCGGGCCAGCACGGCGCCGGTGCCGCAGCCCAGGTCAACAGCCGTGCCGCAGCCTGCGGGCAGGGCGGCGCAGACCTGTGCCGGCAGGTCAAAATCGCCCAGCACCTCGTGGTTGAGTTCGTCCCAGTTTTCGGCAATGGCATTGAAGAACTGACGCGTTCTGCGGGCGCGTTCTTCCAGGATGTGGGCTGCCATGCCCATGTCGGCATGCGTGGTGGCATCATCGGGCAGAAAGGGTTCCAGCGCGCGCAGGAAATTGCGCGGGGTGCCCGCTGCCGCGGCGGAATAGAAAACCCACAGGCCGTCACGACGAAAGGTCAGCAGGCCGGCCTCGGTGAGAATCTTGAGGTGGCGCGAGACGCGGGACTGCCCCATGTCCAGAATGCGCACCAGCTCGTTGACCGACAGCTCGTAATGCATCAGGATATGCACGAGCCGCAGCCGTGTTTCATCGGAAAGAGCCTTGAAGTAGAGCAGTGACATGGTGGTACCCGGAGAGCGCCGTGGCGGCGGAAAGTGCATCACGATTCGGTGATGCGAATATCAATGTATCCAGATATAGTCAAGCTGTCATGCCCGTATCCCGTACAAAAAAACGCGACGCCTCTGCTGTCGGCCGGCAAGGCCGCCGGGCGCCGGTTGCGGCCAACGACGCCCCGCCTGCGCACGGGCCCCGGTTCTGGCGTCCCCGTGCCCTGCGCAAGCGGCCGGACGGCACGCCGGAAGAGGTGCTGGCCCATGCGGCCAGCGGCGTGGGCGAGGTGCTTTCGCAGGTTCTGGAGGGGCTGGGGGCAGACCCGGTGCGCATGCGCCTTATCCAGCTCTGGCGCAACTGGGAAATGGTCATGGGGCCGGAGCTGGCGCCCCTGGCGCGGCCGCTGGGACACCGCGGGGACGTGCTGCTCATCGGCGCGGAAGATGCCATGCTCATGCAGGAACTGCACCTGCAATCCGCCGAGATTCTGGAGCGGGTCAATGCCTTTATGGAAGGTCCCTACTTTGCCTGCGTCAAGGTCAGTCTCTGCTTCCAGAAGACGGCGCTGGATGCCATCCGCGCCCCCGCGCCCCCGCCGCCATTGCCCACCCTGCGCCCCCGGCTGGACGGCAGCGCCCTGCGGAGCATGCGGCCCGATTCTCCCGTGGCCCGCTGCTATGCCCGCTTTGTGGCGCAGGCCCGGCGCTCCTGACGCTACTGGCCCGGTTGCGCCGGTGCTGTGCTGTCCGTTCCGGCGATGTCGTCGCCCGCATGGCTGTCTCTTTTTCCGGCCCCGGTGCAGCCCTGGGAGCCGAACCGCCCGTGCCCGGAGGGCCGTGGAGAGCTTTTTGAAAGATTGTGAGGAATACCAGGAAGTTCAGTGAGATGTTCTCCCCATTCTGTGCGGGGTATGATTGACAAGAAAGAGGATGCGGTGCTAGGTTTTTTCTGCCCGAACCGTCCATGGCTTCGGGGGATACCTGGCGCAGGAAACCGCTCGCTGGCGAGCCGGGGCGACGCGCTGACGGCAGCGCTCACGCCGCGCGAAAGGAAGGATGCACCGTGCAGAAAACCCTTGAATCCATCTCGCTCAAACACGATAACGGCAGCGATTTCAGCTTCCGGGGACGCCTTTTTTCCGAATGCTCCTGGTTTGACGAGGAGAACGGAACTCTGACGCGACAGAAGCTCTACGTCACGGACACCAACGAGCAGGTCTACTATATTGTCCGCTCGCGGGGGCAGCAGCGTACACGCCATGCCTATCGCCTTGCCGTCAAGGGCGAGAGCTGCACCATTTTCAATGGCGTGACCGAGATGTCCCTGCCCTTTGACATGCTCATGCTGGCCGTGCGCGGCCTGTGCGGGCTGGATGCCGCGGCCACCCCCACGCTTGGACAGGTGGAAGAGCTGCTTCGCGCTGCCAATGCCTGATTTGCCGACCTCCGCAGGTTCTGACATTTCCCTTGCTTCGCCGGCAAGGTGAGCCATTGCCTCAAAACCTGCATCAGGCCCCCGCAAGGGGGCTTAAAAGAAAAAAGCCCTTCCTGCCCCGGTGGCAGGAAGGGCTTTTTTTGCCATGCCGGCAAGGCTCCGGCACTGTTGCCCGGCAATTATGAGACAGGCCGCCGGGGGAGCGGCGGCCTGTCCGGGGGAGGAGGATGTTCCAACGGTTAGAGGTTAGGAGAGGAGGAGGTTGTTGAAGTCGCTGTTTCTTGAGGAGAAGGTATGGTTACCGCCTGTGGCGGACAGTTTCACGTTACGCGTGTCTTCTGGTCAGGGAAAACGCTAGTTGTCGTTGGCGCGAGGGGCGTCGTCCGTATCGTCAATGGCAGGACGGTCACCACGGTCGCGGCGGGGCGGCATGGGGCTGCCCACTTCCTTGCTCAGGCGGTCGCCCATTTCGTTATGCAGGTCCGCCATCTGATTGTGCAGCTTCACCAGTTCGTCGGCGGTCTGGCGCACCTGAGCCACATCGGGATTGGTGGCGTTCTGCAGGGCTTTCAGTTCCTGACGCTTGACGAAGATCTGGTCGCGCAGGGCTTCCATGCGCGGGCTGTAGTCGTTCACAATTTTGGCAAAGGCATCACGCTTTTCCTGGGGCAGGTTCCGGTAGTAACCCCAGCAGGAGGGGTGCCCGTAATGTCCCCAGCCCATGCCGTCACCGCGGCCGTGGTAGTAGCCGGGACCGTAGTCACAGCGGCCGTGGGAGTAGCCCGGGCCGTAGTCGCCACGGTGATGCGGACCGGCCATGCTGTCGGTAGCGAGAAGGCTGCCACCCACAAGGGCGGCCAGGAGGGCGGGAACGATGATCTTGGTACGCATGTCAATTTCTCCTTAGCGGAATGACCGGGGGCTGTCGCTTCTGGGCCGGCGCGGGAGGCGCACTTCCTGCGGCAGGGGCATTGCGGCTCCCCCCAGGGAAACAAGCGCCACGGTCAGGCAGAGAAGCAAGAGGGTCATGATGGCTCCTGAATGTTTTTTTCGGGGCGGCAGCGCCGCCTTGCCTGCTATGTAGCAATCGGTGTGCCAAAGTTTATTTTTATTTTTATTTCAATATGTTATGTAGAATTCGTTGCGTATGCTTCCCGCAGGCGGCAGGAAGTACGGCAGGAGATGTTCATAAATCGAACAGCTGGCGGACGCGCCTGTTCATTTTTTAGACATGTGCTCGATTTTCGCACAGGGGGGCCCCGGCGGGGCAGGGAGGGAGAGCGCGCTCCGTCTGGTTGCCTGCGGCGGCGCCGGGCTGGGACAAAAAAAGGCTCCCGCACGGGACGGGAGCCGGAAGGAGGCATGGAGGGCGCTGTCAGAAGTGCGGGCCGGGCTGGGTAATGCTGCGGCAGCCGCGGCCCCGCGCACGGGGCAGTCTGACGCCGACTTCTTCATATATCCGCTGCCTGACGCGGTGATAGCGGTCTCTCAGGGATTCTCGCAGGGTCTGGAGTTCCCAGCCCAGACGTGCCAGGGCGTCACCCGGCGTGTCGGAGCTGTAGATCAGATTGTCCAGTTCCTGCATTTTGCCCCGGATACGCTGGCGCAGTTCCTGAATGGCCGGTCGTTCCTCGTCAAGGATGATGCGGATGCTGTCGCGTTTGTCTTGGGGCAGCTCGGCGAGCCATTCTTCCATATTGCGGGAGCGTCCATGCCCGTTGTTGTGTCCTCCGTCCTCGTGCCCGCCGGCCAGCGCCCAGGAGGGCGTCAGGCTCAGGCAGAGAAGCAGGATCAGAAGCGTGGTGTGCATAGGCGGTTCCTTGGCTGAAGTGGCCAGGACTGACATACCAGCTGCAGGATGCCGGTGCAAGCCGTGGCCTTGTCGGGGTCTCTGCAAAAAGCATGCAAAATCCCGCTACTGGCTGTCTTCCGCCGGTCCGGCCGGTCGGATGACAGCCTGCGCAAGGAGGTTTATAGTCCCCCCATGACATCTCCAGCACAGGAAAATAGCGCTTCCGTGGCCCGCCCTCCGGACATGCAGGCCGCTTCCGCGCCGCCGGTTTCGTCGCCGGCGTCGCTGGGGCTGCTGCTGGGCGGCGCCGCGCTGGTTTTCGGCCTCATGATCGGCCTGCTGGCCGTGGCCTCCATCGATCGCAATGAAGATGCCATGAGTCGCCTGCTGGCCGAGAAGGGGGCTACCCTTGTGGATACCCTGGAAAGCATGCTCCGCCTGGGGCTGCGCAGCAAGGTGGGCATTCCCCTGCAAAGCCTGCTGGACACCATGGGCGACAGCAGCGACGTGCGCTTCATTGCCGTGACCATGCCGGACGGCACCATTCTTGCCCACAGCCAGCGCAACCGGCGCGGCGAAATCCTGCTCATGGACGGCCAGGAAATGGACGAAAAGGTCATGGCGCATCTGAACCCGGGCAAGGAAACGCAATGGGCCTTCATGAATATGGAGGGCCGCCCGGTCTTTGTGGTCTACCGGCAGTTCATGCCGCCGCCGCCGGAGCTGGCCGGGCGCTTTCCCATTCCGGTGCTTTTTCTGGGGCTGGATGTGTCGCCCTTTGACATCATCCGCCGGCAGGACCGCGACTATCTGGTCATTCTGGCCTCCGGCTCTCTGCTGGTGGGCCTGGTGGCGCTGGTGGCCCTCTATTATGCGCAGCGGGCGCGCCAGTCCCGGCGCGGGCAGCGCCTGGCCGAAGGGCAGGTGCGCCGGCTGGAAGAAGAGGTGCGCCGCAAGGAAAAGCTGGCTGCCGTGGGCACGCTGGCTGCCGGCGTGGCGCATGAAATCCGCAATCCGCTCAGCTCCATCAAGGGCTATGCCACCTATTTCGGGCAGCGCTTTCCGGAAGACAGCGAGGACCGCAAGGCCGCCCAGGTCATGGTGCGCGAGGTGGACCGCCTCAACCGGGTCATTACCGATCTTATCGGCCTGTCCCGCCCCACGGATGTGCGGGCACGGCCCGCCCGGCTGGAGCAGGTGGCGGAACATGTGCTGCGCCTCATCAGGCAGGATGCGGCCAACCATGGCGTGACCCTGTCCTGCACGGCGGCGCCGCATCTGCCGCCCGCCCTGGTGGACCCGGACCGCCTGGGCCAGGCGCTGCTCAATGTCTGCCTCAATGCGCTGGATGCCCTGCAGACAGAGGGGGCATCTGCACAGGACGGGCAGGCCCGCCTGCAGATACACGTATCGCGCGAAGGCCGCATGCTGCGCCTGGACGTGACCGATAACGGCGAAGGTATTGCGCCCGAAAATCTGCGACATATCTTTGATCCGTACTTTACCACCAAGGGGCACGGTACCGGTCTGGGGCTGGCCACGGTGCACAAGATCGTGGAAGCCCATGGCGGAGACGTCAGCATCCGTTCGCGGCGGGCCGAGGCCGGCCGCCGTGGCGAAACCGTGGTGAGCATCCGTCTGCCCGTGGCCGATGCGGCGGCGCAGCCCGGGGGAAAAAAGGCTGAAAAGGAGCAGGCATGACGACGATCCTGGTTGTGGATGACGATGATGCCCATCGCGGCATGCTGGGCATGATGCTGCGTTCGTGGGGCTACGAGGTGGCCGAATGCCGCGACGGGGCCGAGGCCGTGGCGGCCGTGCACGAGCATTCCTATGACGCCGTGCTCACGGACGTGCGCATGGCGGGCATGGACGGCATTGCCGCGCTCAAGGGCATACTGGCCTACAATCCGGCCCTGCCGGTCATACTCATGACGGCGTATTCCTCCGTGGAAACGGCGGTGGATGCCCTGCGCCTGGGTGCCTACGACTATCTTATCAAGCCGCTGGACTTTGATGCCCTGCGCGAAACCCTGCAACGGGCCATTGACCATTCGCGGTGCAGCGTGGAAAACCGCGAACTGCGCCGCCAGCTCAGCGAGGCCGCCGCGGGGCCGGAAATCCTGGGGCGCAGTGCCGCCATCGAGGAGCTGCGCTCCATCATCGCCACCGTGGCGCCCACCGAGGCCACGGTGCTCATCTGTGGCGAGTCCGGCACGGGCAAGGAACTGGTGGCCCGCGCCCTGCATCAGGCCAGCGAGCGTGCCTCGCGGCCGCTGGTGACCGTCAACTGCGCCGCCCTGGCCGAAAATCTGCTGGAAAGCGAGCTGTTCGGTCATGAAAAGGGCGCCTTCACCGGCGCGGACCGGCGCCGGGAGGGACGCTTTGTGCAGGCCGATGGCGGCACGCTCTTTCTGGACGAGATCGGCGAGATGCCCCTTTCCCTCCAGGCCAAGCTGCTGCGTGCCCTGCAACAGGGGGAAGTGCAGCGCGTGGGATCGGACAAGCCCCTGACCGTGGATGTGCGCGTCATTGCGGCCACCAACCGTAATCTGCAGGAAGAGGTGGCGGCCCGGCGTTTTCGCGAGGACCTGTATTTTCGTCTCAATGTCATCAGCATTGATGTGCCGCCCCTGCGTGCCCGCCCGGACGACATCCCCCTGCTGGCCGCCCATTTCCTGCAACGCTATGCCGAACGCAACCGCAAGAGCATCAAGGGCTTTTCGCCGCAGGCCCTGGACGCCATGCTGCGCTATGACTGGCCCGGCAACGTGCGCGAGCTGGAAAATGCCGTGGAGCGCGCGGCCATTCTCTGTTCTGGGGATCTCATCACCCTGCGCGAACTGCCCGTGAGTGTGGCCCGTGCCGCCGATGCGCCGCTGCCGGCGGCCCAGCCCGCGGAATCCGGGGACGGCTCGCTGGCCGGCCTCAAGCTGGATGATGTGGAGCGGCGTGCCATCGAGGAAACCCTGCGCCAGACCGGAGACAACAAGAGCGAGGCGGCCCGGCGTCTGGGCATTACCCGGGCCACCCTGCACAACAAGCTGCGCAAGTACGGCCTGGAATAGCCGGGCCGGTGCAGAGAAGGAAACCACATGGACAAGGAACAGGAAGCCCCGTCGGCGCATCAGGCGGAAAGCCTGCCCTCCCGGCAGTGCGAGCGTCTGGCGGATTTCATTCAGGAATGCGGCATGCTGCGCCATACGCCGCGCAGCGGCTATGCCTTTCTGGGCAGCGGCCGGGAAAGTGTGGCTGAACACAGCTACCGCACCACGGTCATCGGCTATGTGCTGGCGCGTCTGGCCGGGGCCGATGTGGGGCAGGTCATGCAGCTCTGCCTGTTCCACGATCTGCACGAGGCCCGCACCGGGGACTTCAATTACGTCAATCACCGCTACAATACCTGCCGCGCCCGCGAGGCCCTGGCCGATGCTGTGGAGGGCACCGGCCTGGAAGAGGACATTCTTGCCGGCTTTGCGGCCTTTGAGGCCCGGGACACGCTGGAAGCCCGTCTGGCCCGCGATGCGGACCAGCTGGACCTCATGGCCAATCTGCGGGTGGAGCTGGACCGGGGCAATGCCTTTGCCGCCCAGTGGCTGGACAATGCCGTGCAGCGCCTGCGCACGCCCTGGGGCAGGGAGCTGGGCAGGGAACTCATGCAGGCGCCTTCCAGCCGCTGGTGGTATGCACGCGTGGAAAGCCGTTGGTGGGTGGAGCGCCGCTAAGGCGTTCTGTCAGGGGCGCTGGCGCAGGGCGCTTGCTCCTGCGGCGGCTTTCGCATACAAGGCGGCATGACCACTTCCCAACTTCTTTCCGAGCCCTGCGGCGAGTCGCCTTCCCCGCAGGTTGTTGTGCTGTTTTCCGGCGGGCTGGACAGTATCCTGGCGGCCCGCGTGTTGCAGGAACAGGGCCTGCGCGTGCGCTGCCTGCACTGCTATTCTCCCTTCTTTGGTGATCCCGATGCCGTGCCGCGCTGGCGCCGGCAGCAGGGGCTGGACATTGCCACGCTGGATGTGTCCGACGCGTTCTGCGCCATGCTGCGCGCGCGTCCGGCCCATGGTTTCGGCAAGGTCATGAATCCCTGCGTGGACTGCAAGATTCTGCTGCTGCGTCATGCCCGGCGCTATATGGAAGCCGTGGGGGCATCCTGCCTGGCCACGGGCGAGGTGCTGGGGCAGCGGCCCATGTCGCAGCGGCGCGATGTGCTCAATGCCATCCGGCGTGATGCCGGCGTGGCCGATGTGCTTGTCCGTCCCCTGAGCGCCCGTCTGCTGGACCCTTCGCCCGTGGAGCTTTCCGGTCTGGTGGATCGCGAGCGCCTGCCCGCCATCAGCGGCCGTGGCCGCAGGGAACAGATGGCGCTGGCCCGCCATTTCGGTCTGACGCATATCCCCACCCCCGGCGGCGGCTGCCGCCTGACCGAGGTGGAAAATGCCCGCCGCTACTGGCCGGTGCTCTCGCGCCTGCCCCAGGCCGACACGGCGGACTTTGTGCTGGCCAATCTGGGCCGGCAGTTCTGGTGCCATGTGGACGGCCGGGACTACTGGCTGGCCATCGGCCGCAATAGCCGCGACAATCAGGCCCTTCAGGCCGCCACCCGCATGGGAGATGCCCGCATCTTTCTGGCCGATATTCCCGGGCCGCTGGCTGTGGGCCGGCAGGCCGCCTTCTGGCCGGAGCCGGTGCTGGCCGCTGCCGGGGCGCTCATGGCCTCCTATTCGGGGCGGGCGGTCCGTCAGGCCGCTGACGGGCAGGGCGTGGGCGTGCGCGCCCACTGGCAGACGCCGGACGGCCCCGCAGACTGGCAGGGCGTGGTGATGCCCGCGCGCGACGGCCTCTGGCAGGAGCCGCTGTGGGAGCCGGCCCATCAGGAAATTCGCGCGGAACAGAAGGCCCGCCTGCATGCTGCCACCGGCAGCCCCCGGCGCGAAGAGCCTGCCGGGAAAGCGTAACCGTCTTTACAAAGCTCATTTTTGTCTGTAAAAGTCGTCAGCTTGATAGACCCTTGGAGGGAAGCCTCAGGCGGGCTTCCGGGAGGTTTCATGGATCAGAAGGATTTGGAATATTTCCGCAAGCTGCTGAATAAGATGCTCGAAGAAGCCCAGCAGAAGGGCGACGTGACGCTGGAGGAAATGACTGACAGCAATGAGGTTTTTGCCGATCCGGCCGACAGGGCCACGGCAGAGTCAGATCGTGCCTTCACCCTGCGTATCCGTGACCGCGAGCGCCGCCTCATTCGCAAGATTCAGAGCGCCCTGCAGCGCATTGATGACGGGACATACGGCATCTGCGAGGAATGCGGCGAGGAAATCGGCGTTGCCCGCCTCAAGGCGCGCCCCGTGACCCGGCTCTGCATCAACTGCAAGGCCAAGCAGGAAGAGGATGAAACCCTGCGCGGCGATTAGCGCTCCGATCTCTGTCATGTTCTGCGCAAACGGCCCCTGCCGGCGGGGGTACACCCGCAAGGGCTTCATCGTGGACGGCGCCACCCGCAAACGGCCCCTGCCGGCGGGGGTACACCGTTCTTTCCTCACGGCTGCTCTTTGAGCAGCCGTTTTTCGTGGCGGCCACTGCGCCGCCGTTCAGGAGTCTTCATGGATGCCCACCTCTTCCGCCGCTTCTGCCGGGAGCTTGCCCCGCGCATTGCGGATGCCTGGCTGGAAAAGATTCAGGAACCCGTGCCTGGCCTCATCAGCTGCCATCTGACCCTGCCCAACCGAAAGGCCGGGCGCAAGGTGCAGCTCTGCCTGCGGGCTGACCGCAGGGACCCCTTTCTTTTTCTGACCACCAGCCGGCTGGCGGCCGGGCATGCTCCTGGTGCGCAGATCATGCGTCTGCGCAAGTACACGCAGGGGCGGCGCGTGATGGCCACGGTAAGCCGCTTTGCCGAGCGTCAGCTCTGGCTGCTCATGGGCGGCCGTTCCGAGGCGGCAGAAGATGCCCCTGCCGGCAAGAGCATCTGGGTGGTGCTGGACTTGCGCCAGGGCGCGCTGCTGCGTTTTTGCAGCCCGGAGGAACAGCCCCGGGAAGAGGAGCTGCACTGGCCCGCCCCGGAAGAGCTGGAGGATGCCTGCTGCCACTGGCGGAACTGGCCGGTGCTGACGCCGGCCCTGCGGCGCGCCCTGCCCTTCTGGGATCCGCTGGACCGGCAGGCCCTGCTGGAAGACCTGCGCCTGGGTGACGGCGATCTGTTCTTCTACCGTCCGGATGCGGAACAGCCGGGCGAGCCGCCCTGCCGGATCAGTGCCTGGCCCCTGCCCGCGCCCCTGCTGGGCAAGGCGCCGGAACACTGGCACGAGCAGATCGAGGAAGACATTCTGGGTGCGGTGGAACGCGCCGGCCAGCTGCTGGCCCTGGACGTGCTGGCCCGGCAGGCTTCCGATGCTGCCGCCCTGCCCCTTACCCGGCGCAGCCGCAAGCTGAACCGGCTGCTGGACAAGCTGCGGGAAGAGGAACAGCGCCTGGATGCCATGTGCGCCGCCCGCGAGCAGGGGCTTGCCCTCCAGGCCCAGCTCTGGCGCTGGCCGGCCGATTTTCGCGCGGCCTCTGTGGAGCTGCCGCCGGATGCCGCGGGGCAGGGGCGCATCCTGTCCCTGGACCCGCGCTATACCGTGCGGGAAAACATGGCCCGTTTCTTTCATACGGCCCGGCGCGGCGAGCGGGGGCGTGTGCATCTTGAAGAGCGCCGGCGTCTCCTGCGCCAGGAACTGGCGGCCCTGGAGGCCGCGCGGGAAGCGGCCCGGCGCGGCGGACCGGTTCCTGACGCGGCAGCGGCGGCCGTTCGTGCGCCACTGCCGGAGGCCCTGCCCAAGAATGTGCAGCTCTTTGTGAGCGAAGATGGCTTTGTGCTGTTGCGCGGGCGGGATGCCCGGGGCAATGCGGCTGCCCGCAAGCTGGCGGCCCCGCACGATATCTGGCTGCATGCCGATGGCGGCCCGGGATCGCACGTCATTATCCGGCGTGCCCATGCCGGGCAGGAGATACCGGAACGCACCCTTGATCAGGCCGGGGGCCTGGCTGCCAACAAGAGCTGGCTGCGTGACGCGGCCCGGGCGCGCATCCTCTATGCGGAGGTCCGGCATATCCGTTCCCTGCGCGGCGCGGGGCCGGGTACCGTGCGCATGGACAAGATATGGTGCTCGCGGGATGTCCCTGTGGACCCCTCGCTGGAGCTGCGGCTGCTGCCTGATGCGGCAGGAGATGCCGCCACGGCACATGCCGGTGCCGGCCACAGGGCCGGTGCATGAGGAAATAAAGAGGGCGCGGCCGAAGCCGCGCCCTCTTGGCGTATCCGGGAGTGGCGGCGGGATCAGGCCCCGGCGCGGGCCAGTCGGGCCAGGGTGGCGTCCTTGCCCAGGAAGGCCATGATTTCGGGCAGATGGGGGCCGCCCATAAAGCCCATGAGGGCCGTGCGCAGGGCCGGGGCCACGTCCTTGAACTTGAGGCCGTTGTCCGCAATATAGCCGTTAAGCACGGCATCCAGGGCGGATTCGCTGAAATCGGTGGCCGCAAACAGGGGCGCCAGCGCGGCCAGGTGTGCCTTGCTGGCCTCGGTGAGGTTCTTGTTCACGGCCTTTTCATCGTAGGAAAGCTCGTCGGCACTGGCCAGCAGGGGGGCAAAGGCTTCCGCCAGGGCCTTGAGGTTGGCGGCGCGTTCGCGGAACATGTGACAGAGAGCCTGAAGCCGGGGTGCATCCAGGCGGCTCATGTCATAGCCGGCCTTTTCGGCAAAGGGCTTTACCAGCCCGGCCAGTTCGTCCAGCGGCAGCTCGCGCATGAAGTGGGCATTGACCCATTCCAGCTTGGCCGGGTCAAAGGCCGCTGCCGCGGGGTTGAGGCTGGTGCCGTCGAAAAAGCGGATGAGTTCCTCGCGGGTGAAGATTTCCTGATCGCCGTGGGACCAGCCCAGACGCACCAGGTAGTTGACCAGGGCCTGGGGCAGCAGGCCGTCGTTCTGGTATTCGATGACGGCGCGGGCGCCGTGGCGTTTGGAGAGCTTCTGCCGGTCCGGGCCGAGGATCATGGGCACATGGCCGAAGCGCGGCACGGGCAGGCCCAGGGCCTCGTAGATGAGAATCTGGCGCGGCGTGTTGGAAACATGGTCATCCCCGCGGATGACGTGGGTGATGCCCATTTCGTGGTCATCCACCACCACGGCCATATTGTAGGTGGGCATGCCGTCGGCCCGGCGGATGACCATGTCGTCCAGTTCGCTCACGTCCACGGCAATGGTGCCCTTGACCATGTCGTCAAAAACCACCTTGCCGGCCAGGGGCGCCTTGAGGCGCACGCAGCGTCCTTCGCCGGGGCCGAGGTGCCGTTCGCGGCAGCAGCCGTTGTAGCGGGGCTTGAGGCCCTGGGCACGGGCCTTTTCGCGCATGGCCTCCACCTCTTCCGGGGTGCAGGAACACCAGTAGGCGTGACCGGTTTCCAGCAGCTTGTCCACATACTGGTTGTAGAGGGCGGTGCGCTGCGTCTGGTAGTTGAGCGGGCCGTCCCAGTCCAGGCCCAGCCAGCGCATGGAAGCCAGGATGGAGTCGGTATATTCCTGCTTGGAGCGCAGCAGGTCGGTATCCTCGATGCGCAGGTGGAACTGGCCGCCGTAGTGGCGGGCCAGCAGCCAGCAGAAAATGGCGGTACGCGCGCCGCCGATGTGCAGATGGCCCGTGGGGCTGGGCGCAAAACGGGTAACGACATGATTCATGATACGGTCCTTCATGGCGGGATTTGCCGGGGAAATTTTGGGGGAGCAGGGCCGGGGGGCCACCACGGACACGCGGTGCGCCTGCGGCACAGGGCGCACAGGATACCGCCAATGGCTGCTCCTTGCAACGGTATGACGGGGCGCTTCCGCAGGCTGCGCCCTTGCGCGTCCGCAGGGGCAGTGCTACAGCGGGAAGGCGGCCCTGCCGCAATTTTTTCTGCCTCAAGGAGAACCTATGAGCACCCGGACTGTTGTCATCAAATACGGCGGTCACGCCATGGATCAGGATGAACTGAATGCGGCCTTTGCCGATGATATGGCCTTTTTGCAGCAGCGCATGCGTCTTGTGGTCGTGCATGGCGGCGGCCCCCAGATCAATGCCCTGCTTGGCCGGCTGGCCATCGCCAGCCACTTCGAGAAGGGCCTGCGGGTGACCGATGCCGACACCATGCAGGCCGTGGAAATGGTGCTCTGCGGTGAGGTCAACAAGCGCGTTGTCAGTCGCTTTCTCCAGCACGGCGCCCGTGCGGCCGGCGTGTCCGGACGGGATGGCGGCCTGCTGCGCGCGCGGGTGAAGGACCCGGTTCTGGGCCTGGTGGGCGAGGTGGATCAGGTGGACCCAGCCCTGCTTTCCTGCCTGCTGGATGGCGGTTTTCTGCCCGTGGTGGCGCCGGTGGCTTCCGGCCCCGAGGGGCAGGCCCTGAACATCAATGCCGATACGGCCGCCGGGGCCGTGGCCGGCGCCCTTCAGGCGGATTTCTTTGTGCTCATTTCCGATGTGCCGGGCGTGCTGGATGCCCAGAAGCAGCTTATTCCCTCCCTGAGCCGGGAGCGCATCGCCGCCCTCATGGAGGCCGAGGTCATCAGCGGCGGCATGATTCCCAAGGTGCAGGCCTGCCTGCATGCCCTGGATCAGGGCTGCCAGCGCGCCCTTATCCTTGACGGGCGCCAGCCTTCCAGCCTGCGCCGCTATCTGCTGGACGGCGAACCCCTGGGAACGGTGGTCACCGCCTGAGCCGGAAACGGCCGGCCCCGCATGACTGACTGCCGCGGGCAGGACGGCTGCCGGCCGTGCCTGCCCGCAGTTTTTTTGAGGGGAATGCCGTTGACACGAGAAATCTTCCTTGGCAAATAAGATGTTTTCAAATATTCTTTAGCAAGTATTTCCCCCCGGGAGGAAGCTATGTCGGAAAATGCCAAGGATCAGCCTGCCGCCATCGAGGCGGATCTGGCCAGACTGGACAAGGAAGTGCGTCTGGAAATGGCCAGGTCGGCCTGCCTGCTCATGGCCGGAGACCGCAAGCTCTCGCCACGTGATGCCGTGCTGGATGTCTATCAGGTCTACAAGGATATCCTCAAACTCTGTTGATGTTTCCGGCGCGTATGCGCTTTACGGCAGTGCTTCCCTCATGTATGCTCGTTGGCAATCTGACGCGATGGGGGGAAGCCATGCAGTTCAGGAAACTTCTTGTCATCTCTGTGGGGCACATGTCGTGCGACATCAACCGCGGTGCCCTGCCGTCGCTTCTGCCGTATCTGGCGGCCATGTACGGCTTCAACTATCAGACGGCCGGCGGACTCATGTTTGCCTATGCCGTGGTCTCGTCCATTGTTCAGCCCTTCTTCGGCCTTATGGCTGACCGGAGCAGCCGCCCGTGGTTTGTGCCGCTGGGCGTTCTGCTGGCAGGGCTGGGCGTGGGCCTTTCCGGCTATCTGGAAAACTACTGGGCCATCTTTTTCGGCCTCATGATCAGCGGCGTGGGGGCCGCCCTTTTCCATCCCGAGGGCGCGCGCTACGCCAACCGCATTTCCGGTTCGCACAAGGGCATGGGGCTGAGCATCTTTTCGGTGGGCGGCAACAGCGGTTTTGTGCTGGGGCCGCTGGTGGTCACGGTGAGCACTGCCCTGTTCGGCCTGCATGGTACGGCGGCCTTTTCGCTGCTGGCCCTTGTCATGGCCGGCATCCTCATGCAGCTGCTGGTGCTGGGACCCTCCGCCAGCGGATCGGGCGCCGTGATCCGCTCGGCCGAGGAAGAGCGGGGCGTCAATAACTGGCGGGCCTTTGGCGTGCTCATGGTGGCGCTCATGGCCCGTTCCGTTCTCTTCCTGACCATGAACAGCTACATCCCCTTTTACTGGGTGGATGTCTTCGGCACCAGCAAGACCTCGGCCTCGCTGGTACTGGCCTTTTTCTGCGGCGTGGGCGTGACCTTCAATGTGCTGGGCGGCATTCTGGCCGACCGCATCGGCTTCAGCCGGGTGGTGCGCCTGTCCTACTGCCTTTCCATTCCGTCCATGAGCATCTTTCCCTTCCTGACCTCGCCGTGGCTGGCGGCGCTCATGCTGGTGCCCGTGGCCATCGGCCTGTTTGCGCCGTTCAGCTCGCTGGTGGTGCTGGGGCAGAAGTATCTGGCGCGCAATGTGGGCTTTGCCTCGGGCATGACCCTGGGGGTGGCCATGACGGCCGGCGGCATTGTGACGCCGCTGCTGGGCCGTGTGGCCGACCTGTACGGCGGGCTGCCGTCCGCGCTCATGTGTCTCATTCCCGTGGTGCTGGCAGGCGGAACGGCCAGCCTGTTCCTGCGTGATCCCGCCGTGCGGCCGTCCGAGGAGCAGGAGGACTGATGCCCGCCTCTGGGCTGCCTGCGCCCCTGGCCGGCGCCCGGCAGCACGAGACGCCCCCAGGCGGCCAGCTGGCCCGGGCCGTTGTGTCCACGCCTCTGGGCTGCCTGCTGCTTGTGGCCGGACAGACGGGCCTGCGGCAGATAGCCTTTGCCCGCCCGGCGTCTGCCATGGGGCTGTCCCTGCCTGTCTGCCATCCTCTGCTGCGGGAAGCCGCGGCCCAGCTGACAGCCTATTTTGCCGGCCGGCTGCGGCAGTTCTGCCTGCCGCTGGAAGAAGGCGGCACCGCCTTTCAGCGTGAGGTCTGGCAGGCCCTGCGGCGCATTCCCTACGGGCGGACATGCAGCTATGCGGACATTGCCCGTGCCATAGGCCGCCCGCGTGCCTTTCGCGCCGTGGGCATGGCCAATCATGCCAATCCCCTGCTCATAGTTACGCCCTGTCACCGGGTCATTACCTCCTGCGGCACGCTGGGAGGCTATGCGTGCGGCCTGTCCTGCAAGCGCTGGCTGCTGCGGCACGAAAGCCTGCACGCCGCCTGAGCTGTGCGCCCGTTTCCCGCAGCCCCGCGGGCAGCGTGTAACGCCGCGCACGAGAGGCTTCCGCCGGCTGTCCGGCGTCCCGGCCCGCCGTTGTGTCAGGAATATCTGGCATTTTTCCCAAGCATTGCGTACCCTGTGCGTTGCCCGTGGCGGCCGCCCCTCCGATGAGCGGCTGTTGTGGGTCTTTCTTTTGCCGGTGTCATGCCCCGCCCGGATGCTGTTCCGGTACGGGAAACAGTCCGGCGGCAGGTGCGGGAAAGGACGTTGCGTTTCGTGACGCCGGCAGCATGCCCGCTGCCTTTTCGCAACAGAAAAACAAGGGTGCAACATGTCCCACAAAGCAATGCAGACCGGTGCGGAATACATGGCCGGTACTCTGCACGCCTACGGTATCACACATATCTTTCTTATGGAGTCCATGCTGCTGCACACGCTGGTGGAGCTGGAAAAACGGGGCGTGCAGCAGATCATCGCCCATTCGGAAAAGGCCGCAGCCTATATGGCCGACGGCTATGCCCGTGCCGCGCGGCGTCCGGCTGTCTGCCTGAGTCAGTCCGTGGGCGCGGCCAATATCGCTTCCGGACTTCAGGATGCCTGCCTGGCCGGTTCGCCCGTCATTGCCATCACGGGCAGGAAGCCTCCGCAGTTCCAGCACAGGCACAGCTATCAGGAGCTGAATCACGAGCAGCTCTTTGCCGCCGTGACCAAATATCATGCCTGTGCCGCCACGCCGGAGCTGGTGCCCCTCTATCTGCGGCAGTGCTTCCGGGAAGCCACCTGCGGCCGTCCGGGGCCTGTGCATCTGGATATTCCCAATCATACCGGCGAAAGTTTCGATGCGGCCCGGGCGGCCTTTGATACCACCACGGAAGCGCCCTATGCCCGGGTGCCTGCCCTGCGTCCCCGGCCTGACAGCCGGCAGCTCCGCCAGCTGGCGTACAGGCTGCGCGAGGCCCGCCGGCCTGTGCTGGTGGTGGGCAATGGCGCGGCCATTTCCGGGGCCGGCCAGGTGGTGCGGGCACTGGCGGACCGGGGCCTGCCCGTGGCCTCGTCCGTGGACGGCAAGGGCCTGCTTGCCGACAGTCACCCCCTCTATCTCGGTCCTGTGGGCGAATATCACCGTACCTGCGCCAATGCCCTGGTGGGCCGGGCGGATTTTGTGCTGTACGCAGGGTGCAGCCTCAATGACCAGCTGACCCTGAACTGGACCATTCCCGCGCCCGGCACGCCGGTGGCGCAGATCGACATCTGCATGGAGGAGCTGGGGCGCAATGCGGCCGGTTGTCTTCCCGTTTTCGGGGATGCCCGGAGCGTGCTGGAAGAGCTTGACGCGGCGCTGGCCGACTGGAAGGCGCCTGCCGCCTGGACAGAAGAGGCCCAGACCGCCGCCGCCCGCTGGCTGGAAGCCCACCGGCAGCGCCTGACCAGCGGAGCCGTGCCCGTGCGCACGGAGCGGCTCTGCCACGAGCTGTCCGCCTTTCTGCCGGAAGGGAGTGTGCTGGTGGCGGATACGGGCTTTTCCGCCATCTGGGCCAGCGCCTTTGTGCGCCTGACCCGGCCGGGACAGCGCTTTCTCCGGCCCACCGGCGGTTCGCTGGGCTGGGGTTTTCCCGCATCGCTGGGGGTCAAGTGCGCCCTGCCGGACAGGCCCGTCTTCTGCTTCACCGGCGATGGCGGCTTCTGGTATCACCTTGCGGAAATGGAAACAGCCGCCCGCTACAACATCCGGACCATCACGGTGCTCAACAACAACGGCGGGCTGGGCCAGTGCCGCGAACGGGCGGAAAAGGCCCACGAGGGCAGCCGCATCCGCCCCGAGGGCTTCTTCATGTACCGTCCCACCCATTTTGCCCGCATTGCTGAGGAAATGGGCTGTCTGGGCCTTCGGGTGGAGCAGCCCGATCAGATTCGGCCCGCCCTGGAGCAGGCCCTGGCTGCGGACAGGCCGGCTCTGGTGGAAGTGCTGACGGACATGGACTGCGACCCCCGCAAACAGCAGCCCCTGTAACGGGCCTGATGGCGCTGCCGGCGGTCAGCATTCCACGATGCTGACCGCCAGGCCGCCTTCGCCGGTTTCCTTGAACTTGACGCTCATTTCCCGCCCGGTTTCGCCCATGGCGCGGATGGCGGCATCCAGGGTCACAAGGTGCTGGTGCGCCTCCTCGCAGGTGGCCAGCAGGGCGGCATTGTAGGCCTTGATGGCGCCCACGGCATTGCGTTCGATGCAGGGCACCTGCACATAGCCGCCCACGGGATCGCAGGTAAGGCCTAGGTGATGTTCCAGGGCCACTTCGGCGGCATTTTCCACCACGCGGGCCGTGTTGCCGCGCGCATGGGCCAGCATGGCGGCGCCCATGGAGGACGCCACGCCCACTTCTCCCTGACAGCCCACCTCGGCACCGGCAATGCCGGCATTGTGCTTGGCCAGAAAGCCCACGGCAGCCGATGCCAGCAGGCCCTCGCGCAGGGCGCGTTCGCCGATGTTGAGGTCCTGCCGCATGGCATAGAGCAGGGCAGGCATGACCCCCGCAGCGCCGCAGGTGGGCGCGGTGACAATGACGCCGCCGGCGGCATTTTCCTCGGCCACGGCAAAGGCGTAGGCATTGAGCTTGCCGAGAAAGCGGTCCACCAGATAGGGCTGGTTTTTGGCGCGTTCCAGCAGACCGCCGGCCTTGCGCCAGACGCCCGGTTTGCCCGGCAGTCTGCCGGAGGCGGACAGGCCGCGCCGCACGCTGTCATACATGGCATCCATGATGTCCTCGAGCTGGGCAAAGATGCGGGGACGCGGCATGCCGGTAATGGCGGTCTCATTTTCCAGAATGAGTTCGTGCAGGGTCAGGCCCGTGCGGTCAAGCTGTTCATGCAGTTCACGCATGGTGCCGTAGGGATGGACCGGATGGCCGTGCTCCGGCGGGGTCCAGCCCTTCCACTGCAAAAAGCCGCCCCCCACGGAATAGTATTCCATTTCCAGCAGAGGCTGGCCCTGCGCGTCCACCAGTGCAAGCCGCAGCGTATTGCTGAACGGCGCGTCATGCAGCACAGGGCCGAAGGTGATGTCTGCAAGGGACAGGGAAATCTCCCACTGCCGGAGACGGAGGCCATGCCGGGCTTCCGGATGGGCGGCCAGCGCAGACAGCATGCCGGGCTGACAGTGTTCCGGCGCCGTCCCCAGCAGACCGGCCAGAACAGCCGTATCCGTGCCGTGCCCCCTGCCGGTGGCGCTCAGCGATCCCAGCAGCAGAATGTGGATGGCCGCGGCGCGGGCCAGCGTGGCATCGGGCAGGGCACGGCAGCGCTCCAGAAAGTCGTTGCCGGCCTTCATGGGGCCGATGGTGTGGGAACTGGACGGACCGGGACCCACCTTGAAGAAATCGAAGAGGGTGGTTTCTATGGGCGGTCTGCGGGGAATCAGGGGTTGCAGGCGGGCGGGCTGGCTCATGGCAAACTCCTTGGCTGTCTTGCAGCGTGCCTGCCGCGGACAGGAAGGTCAACGCAAACGTCTTCGCATGCGGGTGAGGGCTGTTCATCCGGTGCAGTGAGCGGACGGATGCTGATGCGCTGCCGGTCCGCGTGAAAGCCGATGCGGGTCACCCCCAGCGCGGCCCAGGCGGGGCGCAGTTCGCCGCCATGCCCGGCGTACATGCCCTGCAGGCGGCGGGGCAGGGTCACGTCCAGCGCTGCGGAAGCGGGCAGTCCACCATGCCGGCGGGCTTGCCGCAGGGCGTTGTCCACGGCATGCAGCAGGGCCAGCGCCTGTACCCGTGCGCCCAGTGCCGGATGGCAGGGGCCGGCCAGCACATGTTCTGCCAGGCCCGCTTCCGGCGCAAGCCCCATGCGCACAACGGGAACGCGGGCGGCCTGCGCCAGAAGATAGCCCTGCGCCAGCGCCTCCAGGGTCTGGTCCAGTTCCCAGGGCCGGAAAGCGCCCTGCCGCCACAGTCCGGCCAGGGGCGTGCCGTCCAGCACCAGACAGGGATAGAAGCGCAGCAGCTCTGCCCCCAGGTCCAGCGCCAGGCGCACATCCTCCAGAAAATCCGCCACCGTGCTGCCCGGCATGCCGGGCATGAGCTGCACCCCCAGGCGCAGCCCGGCCTGGCGCACGGCCCGACAGCCCTGCATAGCCGTCCGGCGGTCATAGCCCCGCCGGCTGGTGCGCAGGGCCGTGTCTGCAAAGCTCTGTATGCCCAGCTCCACGGTCTGGCAGTGGAAGTCCCGCAGTTCCCGGAGGCATTCCCGGGCAGTGCAGTCCGGCCGGGTGGAACAGCGCAGACCCGCCAGACGGCCCTGACGCAACTGCTGCCGGGCAAAGCGCAGGCAGAGCTGCCGCCGGGGGGCGGGCAGGGCCGTGAAGGTGCCGCCATAAAAGGCCAGTTCCGCCGGGGGGCGCCCCTGTGCCTGACGGTCCAGCAGGCGCTGCCGGGCCTGTCGCAGGATGCGGGGCAGAGGCAGGGGGGGCTGGCCTGTCTGCACGTCCTGTGCGCAGAAGAGGCAGCGTGCCGGACATCCGGCAAAGGGCAGAAAAACGGGCACAATGGCAGGACCGGCAGGGGCAGGGGGCCAGACAAGGGAAAAGGCTGCAAAGGGCATGGGCGACAGGCCTGACAGAAGGAAATGACTGTTTGCAAAAGCGGAGAAACCCCTTGCCTGTAAGGGGTTTTTTACATACCATATTGGAAAAGCCATCACCTGTGAAGACGCTTCATCACTAGGGGAAGTCATGAACAAGACCTTGACCAAAGCGGATATCATCGAGCGTATTTACGAAAGCACGGACAAGAACCGTGTGGATGTGAAGAATGTCGTGGAAAAGCTCCTTGAAATCATGAAGGAGGCCATCAAGAAGGATCGTGCCTTGTTGATCAGCGGCTTCGGCAAGTTTGAATCCTATGACAAGGCTTCCCGCAAGGGGCGTAACCCGCAGACGGACGAGTCCATCACGCTCCCGCCGCGTCGGGTGGTGGTTTTTCGCCTGTCGCGCAAATTCCGCGCGGAAATGAATTCCTGAGCAGCTCCGCTCCTGTCTGACGCGCCCTCCGGGGCGCGTTTTTCATGGCGCCGTCTTTTCGCCGCCGGCGCGGTCTGCTGTCTGCCCCGTTCCAGAGGGGAACATGCTGTTTGCCTCCCTTTCCTTTCTTCTGCTTTTTCTGCCGCTGTGCCTGCTGGGGCAGCGGCTGACGGCCGCGCTGGCCCCGCAGGGCCTGCGCCTCTTTCTGCTGGCGGCATCGCTGCTCTGGTATGCCCGCTTTGGTGCCGGGCCGCTGCTGGGCATGCTGGCCTATGTGCTCCTGGCCTGGTGCCTGGGGCTGCTGGTGGCGGCCCGGCCCCGGCGCAGCCGCCTTGTCTGGGCCGTGCTGCTGGCCCTGCTGCCGCTGTGCGTGCTGCGC
Organism: uncultured Desulfovibrio sp.; assembly: GCF_944324505.1. Classification (NCBI taxonomy): domain Bacteria; kingdom Pseudomonadati; phylum Thermodesulfobacteriota; class Desulfovibrionia; order Desulfovibrionales; family Desulfovibrionaceae; genus Desulfovibrio; species uncultured Desulfovibrio sp. The sequence goes on along the minus strand of NZ_CALUWO010000007.1, from coordinate 23,122 downwards.
TATCTGCCCTGGCTGTCAGGGGAGCTGGGCGCCCTGACGGGGCATGACTGGCCCCTTGCCGTCTGGGCCATGCCTCCCGGTCTGCCCTTTGTGACTCTGGTCATCATTGCCTGGCTGGTGGACGTGTATCGTGGTCAGGTACACCCCGGCGGCCCGCTGGGGCATGCGCTTTTTTCCCTCTTCTTTCCCTGCGTGCTGGGCGGGCCGCTGCTGCGTGGCGGTCCGTGGCAGAAACAGCTGGAACGACTGCTCCCGGCGCGGGAGGACGGCTCTGTCGGCCATGTCCCCGCGCTGTGCCATGACCTGCTGCCTGCCCAGGGGCTGACGCTGCTGGTCATGGGGCTGGCCAAGACGGTCATCATGGCCGATGCCCTGGACCGTGTGGCCGCACCGCTGTTTCAGGCCGCGTCACAGGGCTGGCCCCTGCATCCGGCGGAGGCCTGGCTGGGCAGCGTGGCGCAAAGCCTGCATATCTATTTCAGCTTTTCCGGCTATGCCGACATGGCCGTGGGCGTGGGTCTGCTGCTGGGAATACGGCTGCCGGATAATTTTGATTCCCCCTACAAGGCCACGGGCTTTGTGGACTTCTGGCGACGCTGGCACATGACCCTGGCCGCCTGGCTGCGCGATTTCCTCTATCTGCCCCTGGGCGGCGGAGCACACGGGCGGGCGCGGCAGTATCTGGCCCTGGTCCTGAGCATGAGCCTCATCGGCCTGTGGCACGGAGCGGGCTGGTGCTTTCTGCTCTGGGGCCTGCTGCATGGTCTGCTGCTGTGCGGCAATCAGGCCTTCCGGCGTCTGGTCTACGGCACGCCGGTACAGGATGCGCTGGACCTGCCGCCCCTGCACGGCCTGTGTGTGCTGCTGACCTTTGTCTGCCTCAATGTGAGCTGGGTAATCTTTTTTGCCGACAGCCCGCAGACGGCCGTGCACTACGTGGGCAGCATGCTGGGCCTGCACGGCGGAGAGCCGGCAGCGGCCGCCACCTGGCTGGACCGTGTGCTGCCGCATGGCTATGTGCACGGCTGGTCCGCCCTGCTGCCGCCCCTGGCAGGTCTGCTGCTTGTCTGGGCGCTGCCCAACAGCCGGGAACTGGTGCTGGGCCATCGTGACGGTTCGCGACCGGCAGGGGCGCCGGCGCTGGAAGATGCCCGCCGGCGCGTCAATCGCCGCCTGTGGGCGCTGCTGCTGGTGCTGCTGACCATCGTGTCGCTGCTGCTTCTGCCGGGCCGCACGGCTGTTCCCTGGCTCTGGTAACGGGAGAGACGCATGAGCATGGAAACGCGGGACCATCCCGCTGCTGCGCAGGCTGCCGGCGGCGTGACGCCGGAGGAGACGGTCAGCCCTGCGGACAATGAGATGCCGGACGGGACAGAACGGACGGAGACGACGGCAGAGGCCGTGCCGTCGGCGACAGGGACGGCTGTGCCGGACAGCGCAGCGGGGGCGGACGTGCTGCCGGAGGCGTCAGCCCCGGACAGGCCAGATGCCGAAAAACCTGACGCCGAACAGCCGGACGCCGCTGACCTGTCGGACACGACGCCGGACAGCGCCCATGCAGAGGCGGCTGCGCCGGAGGACGGGGCCTCGGCTGATGATGTGCCCGGGGCAACGGCATCGCCGGCGGGAGCGCCGGTGGCAGGATCACCGGGCGGGCTGTTCTGCCGCAGTTACGGCAGGATGCTGGTGCGCTGGGTGCTGGTGCTGTGTCTGACGCTCTGGCCCCTGAGCTGCTGGTGGCTGGCCGAAAGCGGCGATGCGGCGCTGGACGCGGTGGTGGCCCGTCAGGCTGCCGGAGACTTTGTGCTGTTCGGCTCCGTTCTGGTCCAGCGTCCCATGGCGGCGCCCGCTCCCGGCGGCAGCCCGGCGGCGGACGGCGTGCTGCTGTACAAGCTGCGGCTGTACGAGGCGGTCAGGCCGGACGTGGCGGTGCTGGGGTCATGGCGCATGGCCCGCTTCAACGGGGATGTTTTCAGCCGGCCCTTTGTGAACATGGGGGGCGCGGTGCACGGCCTTGCTGACCTGCGGTTCGTGGTGGATGCCCTGGTACGCGGCCATCGCCCCCAGGTGGTCATCATCGGGGCGGACTTCTGGTGGTTTGTCCCGCAGCGGGAGGCAGTGCCCCTCTGGCGTCAGGCGCCGCAGGACCCCTTTGGCTACGGGCCGTCCAGGCTGCGCCGCCTGTGGGCCGCCGTGTTGTCCGGCGAGGTGCCGCCCCTGCCGGCCCTGCATCTGCTGACAGGCGGCCGGGATGGGCGCTACGGTCTGCTGGCCCAGGTCTATGGCGAGGGCTTCGGGCCTGACGGGGCCTGGAGGGATGTGGCCATTCCCACCGGGGTGCGTCCGTCGGCGGACAGGGGCTTTGCGGCCACGCTGGCACGGGCCAGGGAAGGGCGCGGCGAGTTTGCCCCCGTGGCGGCGCTGGATGCGGAGGCGGTGGAAACCTTTGCCGAAATCATCTGCCGGCTGCGGGCGCGGGGCATACAGACCCTGGTGGTGCTGCCGCCGGTGGCGGCTCCGGTGCTGGACATGCTGCGGGCGCAGGAATCCCGCTGGCCGCAGCTCTTTGCCCTGCGGCAGGCGCTGCTGGACAGGGGCGTGGACGTCATGGACTTTACGGATCCCAGACGCTTCGGCTCCGGCGACTGCGAGATGCTGGACGGTCTGCATGCCGGGGGCGTGGCGGCCCTGCGCATGCTGCGGGAAATGACGGACCGCCATCAGGTGCTGCTCAACTATGTGGACATGGCCCAGATCAACCATGCCCTGCTCAACTGGAAGCGGCACGTCTTTGTGCGGGATCCGCGCGTCAGCCCTGTGCCGGAAGTGGACTTTCTGCACCTTTCCTGCCCGCGCAAGTCCTAGGGCAGGGCCGCAGGCGGGCAGCGGCCTGCGGTGCGAGCGGGCCGCAGATCATGACGGCCAGGCACGCGGGCGTGCCGGGAGACGACGGGAGTCTGCCGGCGTGCGGCCTATGCGCGGCAGGACGGCCCCTTGCCGGCGGCCAGGTCGCTGACGCTTACCGTGTGCAGCTGCTGTCCGTCGAAAACCTCGCAGCATTCCGTATAGCCGGCAGCCGCCAGACGGCGCAGGGCCGGTGCGGTCATGATGTCCGGGGGCAGCTGATACAGCGCCCAGGCGGCCATGCCCCGGCAGGGAATGTCCTCGTCATCCAGGCCGCGCACCAGCCAGGGGCGCGCCCACTGGGCCATGTCGGGATGCACCTGGGCCAGACGGCCCACGGCCCAGAAGCAGGAACGGCGCAGCACGTTGTGGTCGCAGAAATTGTCGTCCTTTTCCAGCTCGATGATGTAGGAAATGAGCACGCGGTGGAATTCTTTGGCCGCCAGCGGGCAGGCGCAGCATATTTCGGCAAAGGCTTCGGGAATGCCCCAGCCGATATTGCCGGATTCCTCGTTCATCTGCCACATGAGGCGGCGCATGATGTTGCGCACGGCCTCGGGATGCGCCTTTTCCAGGCCGGCCACCACGGCGCCCAGGGCCACGGCGGCCTTGTGCCGGGTCAGCGGGTCCAGCAGCAGAAAGGAGAGCAGGGGGCCGACGCCGGCAAGACCGGTGGCGGCAATGTCATGCAGGTGATCGCGCCAGTCCGGCGCATCAAGCAGCCGGCGCAGGTCGGCCTTGATGGAACGCATGCGGGGCATGGAATCCTCCTTTTTACCAGGTGCAGAACAGCGTCACCCAGAACGGCACGCTGAAGTCAATGATCATGGCATGCACAATGGAGACAAAGACCCACTGCTGTCCGGCGGTTTTGGTGATGATGGGCAGGGTGGTGTCCATGGTGGACGCGCCGCCGCAGGAAATGGGCGCCAGGGGGCTGATCCAGCGCACCATGACCCCCGCAAAGAGCAGGGTGATGAGTTCGCGCATGATATTGGCCATGAGGGCCACGGTCCCCAGCTCTGCGCCCCGGTACTGGGTGATGAATACCGAGGACAGGGAATAATAGGCAAAGCCGGCGCCCACGGCCAGGCAGTCACTGAGCCGGTAGGTCAGAAACAGGCTGATGACCGCCGATCCCAGAAAGGTCCCTACCGTGGTGGCCAGGGGCAGCAGCAGGATGCGCGGCCGCAGCGTGCGCAGAATTTCCCCCAGGCGCCGGTCATAACCAATGGAAAAGCCCACCAGCAGCATGAGGGCATACAGCACATAGAGGGTGGCATCGGCATCGGCCAGCGAGTGCGGCAGCAGGTCCAGCCATGACAGCAGGACGCCCAGGCAGAAACAGGCGAGGATGGTCAGGCTGCCGCTCATGCCCGCTTCTCCTCGTGATGCGGCGGCCGGGGACCGTCCTGGAAGGCCGTGTTCAGGGCGTCATTGTCCTGCGGGGCGGTCTGGCCGGCATGGCGTCCGGCTTCTGCACCGGGAAAGAAACGGCGGATGGCCAGAACGCAGAGCAGGCTGCCGCCCACACCGGCCAGGGTCAGGGCCAGGGCGCGCCCGCCCAGGGTGGGCAGGTTGCCCATGAGGGTGTCATTGGCGCCCACGGCAATGCCCAGCACAAAGAGCATGAGCAGGATGGTGGGCGTGATGGCCCGTGGCAGGCAGGCAAGCCAGGTCACGCGGCGCAGCAGAAAGCCGGCAAGCATGCCGGCAAGCATGAGGCTGATGGCTGTAAACATGTGTTACCTGTAGATGAGCGGATGCAGGGCCTGACGCAGCATGGCCAGCATCTGGCTGTAGCGCTGGCTTTCGCTGAGCATATTGTCCACATCCCAGAGCACCCAGACCCGGTGCCCCCGGTAGATGGTGTGTTGCAGGGGCCGCAGGCTGCCGGGAAGCTGCACGGCATCCACGGCGGCCGATCCCATGATCACAACGCCGCGCGCTCCCAGGCGGGGCAGGCCGGACCAGAAGACATCAGCCTGCGGCTGTGGCGCGGAAGGGCCGTTCTGCGCAGGCTGGCCGGATGCGGGCAGGCAGACGGGCCAGAAGGTATGGCTGCCCGCGGGGTGGTGCAGGGCCTGGAGCAGCCGTTGAAAGAAAGCGCTGCGTTGCTGCCGGCCGGGGGTTTCCACGCCGCTCAGGTCATTGCCCAGATTCCAGTAGGTCCAGACGATGCGGCCGGGCCGCGTCTGGCGGAGGCGCTGCTGCCAGGCATCCGGCCAGAGCGCCGGGGCCAGCGGCTGCCAGGCATGCCCGGCACGGGCAGAGGGTGTGCGGTCTGCTTGTGGGGCGGCGTGCGGTCTGCTATCCGCCGGCGCGGCGGCAGGCTGGGGAGCCGGACGCCCTGGCCGGCGTGCGGCCGGGGCAGAAGGCGGCACAGGCGCGCTCCTGTTGCCGGAAGGGGCGGGCGCCGCCGTTTCGCTGCTGCTGCCGCAGAGGGACAGCTCGGGCGGCAGATCCGCCGGGGCCAGCAGATAGCGCAGGCCCAGATGCTGCCACGGCGCGGCCAGCGGATTCAGCAGCGCAAAAGCCACGAGATCAGCTCCCAGGCCACATCGGCCTTGCTTTGCAGGGGCCAGATGGCTTCCTGACCATGGCGGTCCACCACGGCCATGCTGTTGGTTTCCGTGCCGAAGCCGCTTTGCGCGGTATTGACGCGATTGCCCGCCAGCACATCGGCATTCTTGCGGGCGCGTTTGGCCCTGGCCAGTTCCATGAGGCTGTCCATGTCCGGCGCGGTTTCGGCGGCAAAGCCCAGCACCTTCTGATGCGGCTGGCGGCGGGCGGCCAGGGTTTTGAGAATGTCGGCATTGGGGCGGAAGGCTATGGAAAAGCCTTCCGCGGCGCTGTCTTTCTTGAATTTGGCCGCGCCGTAGGGCACGGGCGAAAAGTCCGCCACAGCTGCGGAAAAAAGGCCCATGTCCATGCTGGGCCAGCAGGAGGAGGCCGCCGCAAACATGTCCTGTGCGGAAAGCACGTCCAGCCGTTGCACGCCGGGCGGCAGTTCCGGGCAGCCGGGGCCGCAGATGGCCGTCACCGCCGCGCCGCGCAGCCAGGCAGCGGTGCAGAGAGCCGCCCCCATCTGTCCGCTGGACGGATTGCTCCAGAAGCGTACCCCGTCCCAGGCTTCGCGGGTGGGTCCCATGGTGACCATGACGCGCCGGCCGGCGCAATCCTGCGGTGCAAGGCAGCGCAGGGCGCTCCAGAAGAGATGCGGCACCGGAGCAAGACGGCCCTGCCCCTCATCGCCGCAGGCGGCGGCGCCGTTGTCCGGCAGCAGAATATGGACGCCGCGCCGGCGCAGGGTGGCCACATTTTCCTGCGTGGCCGCATGCTGCCACATGCGGGGATTCATGGCCGGGGCCACCAGCAGGGGGCCGTCAAAGGCCAGGGCCTGGGCCGACAGCATGTCCGAGGCCGCCCCGTGGGCCAGGCGGCGCAGGGCATCGGCCGAGGCCGGCGCCACCATCATGGCCTGGGCATGCTGGCCCGGTTCCAGATGGGCAAAGGGATCATCGCCGGGGGCGAACATGTCGCCATAGACGGGCATGGCGCCCAGGGCCTCGAAGAGCAGCGGCGTCACAAACTGGCGTGCGCCCCTGGTCAGGGTAACGGAAACGTGAATGTCCATGCCGCGCAGGGCGCGCAGTACATCCGTCATGCGATAGCAGGCCACGGACCCGCAGATGCCCAGGTGCAGCCGCCGGCCCGCAAACTTGCGGCTGCGGGAAAAGCTGACGTTGAGGCTCACAGGGAACGCTCCTGCAGGCCGCCGCCGGAGCTGCCCCAGCCGCCGCCGGACGGAGCGGGCGTGCTGTCCGGGAGGGCCTCGCTGCTGCCGTCTTCTGCGCTGCTTTCGGCCGGCACGGCAAGGTTGAGCGTGCTGCCGTCGGGCAGGCGGGTGCCGGCCACAATATAGAGAATGGTCTGGACGGTCTGCGCATCCACGCTGACCATGGCCAGCTGCGGGCCGCGTTCATACAGGAACAGGCCCTTGCCGTTGCGCATCTGTTGCAGGCGCAGCTGCCAGCCGGCAGACTGGAGCGCGGTGAACATGGCCTGCGCCACACTGTTGGCATCGGCATAGCCTGTGGCCACTTCCAGGCCCTCGGCGGGGCGGGAATGCCTGGACGAGCGTTCCATGCCCGCCGGCAGGGAAACCCCCAGCAGTTCGCTCTGACTCGGGGCGCTGTCCGACGCAAAGGGACTGCTGATGCCCATCTGGGCGCAGCCCGCGCCCAGGGCAAGAAGGGCAAGCAGGCTCAGGGTGACAAAGACGCGTGGCATGGCTATACTCCTGCGGCGACGGTGACCGCCCGAAAGCGGAATACGGGCAGACAATAGCCTCTCCGTCCTGCCCTGACAAGCCTGCCTTCCCGGCAGCATGCAGGCAGCGGGGCCGCTTGTCCGGCGGGCCGTTCTGCTGCTGCCCTATCGTTGCCTCCTTGCGAAACCGTGGAGAAAGCCATGCCGAAAACCCCTGCTGTTCCTGTCAGTGATGACGACTTTCTGCTGCGCAACTATCATTACGAGCTGCCCCCCGAACAGATTGCCCAGTTTCCCCCCGAAGTGCGCGGTACGTCCCGCCTGCTGACCATGTCCCGCTACGGGCAGCCCGACATCGAGCATCACCTCTTCAGCGAGCTGCCTGATCTGCTGCCCCCGGGGGCCTTGCTGGTGGCCAACAATTCCCGTGTGCTCCAGGCCCGCCTGCTGGGGTCTCGCGCCACGGGCGGCAAGGTGGAATTTCTGCTGCTGACGCCCCTGCCGCTGGTGATGGCCCAGGCCCGCGCGCGCCGGGATGTGCCCGATGGCTGGAGTGCCGAGGTCAGCGGCCTGGTGCGCTCCGGCGGCAGCATTCGCGAAGGGGAATGCGTGCGCTTTGGCGCGGGCATCAGTGTGACGGTTCTGGAAACCGGACCTTTCGGGCAGCGGCGGGTGCGCCTGGACTGGCAGGGAGACCTCCAGGCCGCCTTTGCCGCCACCGGGCACATCCCGCTGCCGCCCTACATCAAGCGCCCCGATGGCGAGGAAGATGCGGGCCGCTATCAGACCGTCTATGCCCGCGCGGACAAGACCGGCTCCGTGGCCGCGCCCACGGCCGGCCTGCACTTTACCGCAGAGCTGCGGCAGCGGCTGGCGGAAAAGGGCTTCGGCTGGGCCGAGGTGACCCTGTATGTGGGCTATGGCACCTTCAGTCCCGTGCGCAGCGAGGATATCCGCCGGCATCAGATGCACCGGGAATACATCGAGGTGGGCGAGGAGACCGTGCGGGCCATTCGCGAGGCCAGGGCCGCTGGCCGGCCGGTCATTGCCGTGGGCACCACCAGCACCCGTGCCCTGGAAGGCGCGGCGGAGGTCTGTGGTTCCTTGCAGGCCTATACCGGCTGGACGGACATCTATCTCTATCCCGGCCGCCGTTTCCGGGTGGTGGATGGGCTGATCACCAATTTTCACCTGCCCGAATCCTCGCTGCTGCTGCTGGTTTCCGCCTTTGCCGGTCGCGAACGCATTCTGGAAGCCTACCGGGAAGCCGTGGCAGCGGGCTATCGCTTCTTTTCCTACGGCGACGCCATGCTCATACGCTAGGGCTGACTCCGCCGGCCTGCCGGCGGCAGTGCGATCCGTTTGTCCGGGGCATCCATGTCGGGAAAATGCGCGTGCGGCATGCGGGGACGGTTTTGTCCGAGGGCCTCGGCATGTTGCCGCCACGGGGCGGCGTTGTGCGGCGGCCCTGCGCCCGGCTTTGCTGCTGCCCGCAGGGAAGATACCTCCTGCCGGCGTCCGGGGCGGGGAGGGCATGGGAAAGGGCAGCCCATGCAAGCCCCATGACCGGTGTGGTCACAGGCGTTCGCGTGCGCGGATTTGGGGGCGGATGCGCGGAGCATATGGCCGGAAACGGCGTGCCGCTTCCTGCCTTCCGCCTTGTCCGTTCCGGCAATCAGGAAAAATTTCCTTTTTTCTCAATTGCTGTCGGGCGGCATTTTTGTCAGTGCTGCCAGGGTATTAACTGTTTTTTTAGGGATTTCGCCGGAAAACGGCGATGGCTTGACGAGATTTTCAGGCGGTTTACATTCCTGCCGGGTGGCCGGGATCAAGGCGGTTGCCCAAAGGATTGCCTATGTCACGAATTGTGTTTCTGGAAGACCGTTGCAAGGGATGCCGCCTTTGTGTTTCGGCCTGTCCCACCCGGTGTATCCGCCCGTCCGGCCGTTTCAACAGGCAGGGCTATGAAGTCATGGAAGCCGTCGGCCACTGCACGGGCTGCACCTCCTGCGCCATCATGTGCCCGGACGTGGCCATTCGCGTATTTCGCACCGCTGGCGGAGGAAAAACGGCATGAGTGATCAACGCATTCTCATCAAGGGCAATGAAGCCGTGGCGCTGGGGGCCATTGATGCCGGCTGCCGCTGCTATTTCGGCTATCCCATTACCCCGCAGAACGAAATTCCCGAAGCCATGAGCCGGCTGCTGCCCGAAAACGGCGGACAGTTCGTGCAGGCCGAAAGCGAACTGGCGGCCTCCACCATGCTTCTGGGCGCCGGGGCCTGCGGCATTCCGGCCATGACATCCTCGTCCAGCTGCGGCATTGCCCTCATGCAGGAAGCCCTGTCCTACATGGCCGGCAGTCATATTCCGGGCGTCATCGTCAATATGATGCGCGGCGGTCCCGGCCTGGGGGACATCGGCCCGTCACAGGGCGACTATTTTCAGGCGGTCAAGGGCGGCGGCAACGGCGATCACCGCAACTTTGTCCTGGCCCCGTCCACGGCCCAGGAGTGCTATGACTTCATGTTCCGGGCCTTTGCGCTGGCCTTCCGCTATACCAATCCGGTGATGCTGCTGGGGGATGCCATCGTGGCCCAGATCAAGGAGCCGGTGCGGCGTCAGCCGCCGGCCGATGCCCTGACGGCGGAGGATTACGCCCGCCTGTCATCCGCATGGCGTCTGGAAGGCCGCGGCCGGCGCGGTGCCGGGGCGGCGCCCCGGCTGCTCAAGTCCGTCTATCTGGCCGAGGGCACCCTGGCCGCCCGCAATCAGGAACTGATGCGGACCTATGAGGCCATGCGCGCCGATGCGGCGTGGGAAACCTGGCAGTGCGACGATGCCGAGCTGGTGGTGGTGGCCTTTGGCTCCATTGCCCGCATCGCCCGCAGCGCCATACGGCAGCTGCGTGATCAGGGCTTCAAGGTGGGATTGTTCCGCCCGGTGACGCTCTTCCCCTGGCCGGATGCGGCCCTGCGCCGGGTGGTCCGGGGCCGGCGTGTGCTGGTGTTGGAACAGAATACCGGCCAGATGGTGGAAGATGTGCGCCTGGCGCTGGACATTCTGCCGCAGCGCACGGTGGTGGGCTGGCATGGCATCATGCCCGGCCTGCTGGTGGGCGCGGACGATCTGCTGGATCCCATTCTGGCGGCACTCAAGGAGGACTGAGATGCAGGACGCAATGCACAAGGACGGCTGCTGCCCGTCCGCGGACGAAACACTGGTTTTTGATGCGCCTGCCAGTCTGTCCGGCAAGGAGACGCACTACTGCCCGGGCTGCCATCACGGCATTGCCCATCGCCTTGTCTGCGAGGTGCTGGACGAACTGGGCGTGGCCGACAAGGCTATTCTGGTGGCGTCGGTGGGCTGTTCGGCCTTTTCCTATGACTATTTCAGCGTGGATGCCGTGGAAGCGCCGCACGGCCGCGCCTGTGCCGTGGCCACGGGCATCCGCCGTGCCCGGCCGGAAAGCGTGGTCTTTACCTATCAGGGGGACGGGGACATGGCGGCCATCGGGCTTGCCGAATCCGTCCACGCGGCCAACCGGGGCGAAGCCATCACGGCCGTGTTTATCAACAATACGGTCTATGGCATGACCGGCGGGCAGATGGCCCCCACCACCCTGCTGGGGCAGAAGACCACCACCACGCCCACCGGGCGTCACCTGCGGGGCGATGGCGGACCGGTGCATCTGACGGAGATCATGGCCGGCCTGGCCGGTGTGGCCTATGCCGAGCGCTGCGCCCTGGACACGGTGGCGCATGTGCGGCGGGCCAAAAAGGCCCTGCGCAAGGCGTTTGAGGTGCAGTTGCAGGGGCTGGGCTTTGGCTTTGTGGAGCTGCTCTCCGGCTGCCCCACCAACTGGCACATGAACCCGGTACAGGCCAATGAGCGCATCGGCCGGGAAATGATTCCGGTCTTTCCCCTGGGCGTCTACCGGGACGTGACCGCCCAGGCTCCGGCTGGCGAGGAGGTAACGGCATGAGCGGTTACATGGATGTCATCATGGCCGGTTTCGGCGGGCAGGGCGTCATGCTGGCGGGCAATCTGCTGGCCCAGGCCGGCATGGAAGCCGGCCTGGAGGTGAGCTTTATCCCGGTGTACGGGGCGGAAATGCGCGGCGGTACGGCCAACTGTACCGTGGTGCTGGACAGTCATCCCGTGGGCTCGCCGCTGGTGGGGCGGCCCTGTTCCCTCATTGTGCTCAACGAGCCGTCGCTGCGCAAGTTCCAGCCGCGTCTCCAGGAGGACGGGGTACAGGTGGTCAATGCCTCGCTCATCTCCCGCGAGCTGCTGGACCCCTCCCGGCGCACGGTCTACATTCCGGCCAATGATATGGCCGGCGAGCTGGGCAATGTGAAAATGGCCAATATGGTGGCCCTGGGCGCCTGGCTGCGGGCCACCGGCATGCTGTCGACGGCAGCGGTGGCGGCGGCCATGCAGCGTGTGGTGAGCGGCCATTATGCCCGCCTCATTCCCGACAATATCCGGGCGCTGGAAGCCGGATATCATTTTGCGGCATAGGCCCCGGAGGGGCGCAATATCAGAAAGGAAACAGGCCTTTCCCCAGATGGGGAAAGGCCTGTTTGTTTTACGTGTGTGCCGTCCGCCCTGAAAAGGCGTGGCGGGGAAGGGGGACAGGGGCAGGAAGCTCTGCGGAGGCTGTCCCTTTTCCCGGCGCCCGTGGCGTGAGCTGGCCTCAGGCAAAGAGAATGAGGGCAATGACTTCCAGATCGTCCTGGCCCCGGTTTTCCAGGGCGTGGCTTTCACCGGCGTTGCAGATGGCCACGTCGCCGGCATGGAGGATGACCTCCGTGCCGTTGTCGTCATAGTGGCCTTCGCCCCGCAGGACGTAGTAGATTTCAAAGTCGCCCTTGTGGGTATGCTTGCCCACGCCGCAGCCGGGCTTGAGCAGCAGGTGATTGAACAGACGGCCCTTGCCGGCAAAGTCCCCGTCATTGAGGATCTGCCAGCCGCTGCCCGTGCCGGGGCCGCCGAACATGGGGCGTTCAAAGGTGGTGAGTTCGTTTTTACGACGGATCATTGGCTCCTCCTTTTGTTTGTGCGGCATCGCGTCTGGGATGACGCATGACCTTGGGCCGCGGCCGGCGGATTTGCGGGGCGCGCGGTTCGCTGCGGGGGGGCATGTCGCGCGGGGTGATGGCCCGCGGCGGCATCTGCTTGATGTGCACATCAAGCTGCGGGAAGGCCACTTCGATATTGTGGGCGCGGAATTCGCGCTCCATGATCAGGCGAAGATCGGACGAGGTGGACACGCCCACGTCATAGTCCTGTACCCAGAAGCGCAGGGCGAAGTTGAGCGTGCTGTCCCCAAAGGCCGTGAACAGCACAATGGGTTCGGGATGCTTGAGAATGCGGGGATGCCGGCCGGCAATGTCGTGCATGAGGCGCATGACCAGTGCGGTATCCGTGCCGTAGGCCACGCCCACATCCACCTGGAGGCGTACAGAACGGCTGTTGCGCGTCCAGTTGATGAGGCGGCTGGACACGAATTCGGAATTGGGCACATAGATGATGGCATTGTCATAGGTTTCCACCACGGTGGCGCGCACGCTGATCTTGCGCACGCGGCCGGTGGTATTGCCCACTTCCACCACGTCGCCTTCCTGCATGGTCCGGCTGAAGATGAGGATGAGGCCGGAGAGGAAGTTGTTGATGATGGTCTGCATGCCAAAACCGATACCCACGGAAAGACCGCCGGCGATCATGGCCAGATTGCTCAGTTCCATGCCCAGTGCCCGGAGCACGAACATGCCGAACAAGGCCCAGAAGGTATAGGTGACGGCCGTCTGCATGGGCTGGATGAGCGAGCCTTCAATGCTCAGGCCGCGCTCCGGCAGGTGGGAAATGAAGCGGCAGCCCATGCGCACCGCCGTGCGCGTGATGAAGAACATGCTCACAATGAGCAGCACCTGCAGGGCGTTGAAGCGGGTGGCGCCCACGTCAACGCCCTTGAGAACATAGTCCTGCAGCAGATAGCCCCCGCCGGGCAGGGTGATGACCCACATGGCGATGCTGCCGCAGGCCAGGATGATGACCGTGGGCGCGGCCAGGGCCACCAGAACGCTGGACAGGGCAGCGCGGCCGCCGTCCTTGGGCAGACGGTCGTTGATGCGGTTGATGAGCGACATGCTGCCCATGCTCAGTTGCAGGGCCAGCGACACCGAGGCATAGAGCAGGTAGAGCACCATGCTGTAGACGTGCAGGCCCATCAGGGCCAGGATCAGCACAATCCAGATGACGGCGGGCAGGCCGGAACAGATGGAGGTTTCCAGCTGCATGGGGCCGAAGTTGGTGTCAAAGCGGCGCTTGCGCTGCACAATCATGTAGGCAATGATGCTCATGATCCACGTGACCACGCCGATGGCGGCGGGCAGGGGCAGATACAGCAGAATATAGGCCATGACGGTCAGCGGGATAAGGCGCCACAGGGGCGACGATTCCGCCGGCACTTCCGTATGTCGCAGGCGGCGCAGGTCCCAGGCCAGAAAGACCTGGGCCACAATGAGATTGAGATTGCCCAGGGCCAGGAACAGGCGGAAGGTCTCGTCCGATGAGGCAATGGAGGCCGAAATCAGGCAGATGCCCAGAAAGAGCCAGGGCAGGCTGACGCGGAAAATATGACGCAGCGTCATATTGTCCCGGCAGCCCCGGCAGTTGCGATACAGCAGGAAGAGAATGAGCAGGCTGAAGGCCACGCTGGCGCCCAGCCGCAGGAAGACGCTTTCCCACTGTTCGGGCGTGATGGGGATTTCCACGGGCACGCGCAGTATCAGCCCCTGGGTGAAGTACTGCAACTGCCGCAGCACGCGCTTCCAGGTGTCGGGGCTGAGATAGGGCACGGCCCCGTGCAGGTAGTATTCCTTCCACAGGCCCGGCAGCAGGGCGGAAATTTCCTTCTGGGTGGTGGAAAGGTCCCGCAGCAGATTCTGTGCCGGTGCCAGGGCCGTATCGTAGCGGCGCAGCAGATTTTCCAGGCGGCTGCGCGCCACGCGGATATCCTTGGCGTAGTTCTTGATTTCCTGTCCGGCACTCTGGGTATCGTCGGGCAGCGAGGAGGAAAGACCGCGCACGCGCTCCAGCATGGCCTGGATCATGGCCCGTTCCTGCAGGGGCGTTTGCAGCAGCTGGTCCACACGCCGAATGGTCAGGCTGATGCGGCGGCTGACGGCCTCCAGGGGGTTGGGCCACTTGCGGAAGTTGTTGGCCAGGACCAGCAGACGGCGGGCCTCGTTTTCCTCCGCCGGGCTCAGGCTGGTGACGCGGCCGGAAAACTGGGTATTCTTTTCCTTTGCTTCCTTGATGACGCTTACCAGGTAGTCCCGCTGTCCTTCCCAGATGTCGGCCCACGGATCCACCACGGGCTTGGTGGCATCCTCTTTCTTTTTCTTTTCTTCCTCGGCCTTTTTCTGGGCGTCATCGTCGGCTTTCTGGGCAGCGGGGTCCTTCTGCGACGAGGCGGTCTGATCCCCATCATCGGCCAGCACCACGGCGGGGGGCACGGCCAGGGTCAGCACCAGACAGCACAGCAGCATGCAAAGCGGAATACGGAACAGACGGAGCATACGGAATCCTCCGAAAGAGTAAGGGGAGCGGAAAGCCGCACACTACCGCAAGAGGCATGCCTTGAAAAGAGGCTGCTTTACAAGTCTGGCGGCCGGCGGCATAGTTTGCCCATGTATGATGTTTTCCCGTCAGGGGAGCCGATTGTGGCCATTGCCCGCTGCTCCCGCACGACCCAGGTGGCGGAGGTTCTGCCCCGCGTGCTGGATGCGGCCCTGCCCGGTGCAGAAGGGCTGCGCACGGCGCGGGTGCTGGTCAAGCCCAATCTGGTTTCCGCCCGTCCGCTGGCCTGTACCGAACCGCTGGTGGTGGCGGGCCTCTGCCGCTGGCTTCAGGAACAGGGCGCCGTGGTGCGCGTGGCGGATTCGCCGGGCTTTGGCACGGCGCAGTACGTGGCGCGCCGCGTGGGACTGGACGCTGCCCTGCGTCCTCTGGGGCTGGCCGTGGAGGCTCTGGAGGCACCCCTGCCGCTGCGTCTGGATACGGGGGTGACCTTTCCCGTGGCCCGTCTGGCACAGGAAAGCGATCTGATTTTTTCCGCGGCCAGGGTCAAGGCACATTCCCAGATGCGGCTGACCCTGAGCGTCAAGAACTGCTTCGGCTGCGTAAGCGGCCTGCGCAAGGCCATTATCCATACCCGTCAGGGGCAGGACCCGGCCTTTTTTGCCGCGTGTCTGGCGGCGCTCTGGGCGGCCCTGCCGCCCGTGCTGGGCCTGCTGGACGGGATTACGGCCATGCACGTCACCGGTCCCAGCGCCGGCCAGCCCTACGCCCTGGGCCTGCTGGCGGCCAGCGCTTCCTGCGTGGCGCTGGACGAGGCCGTTTATGCCCTGCTGGGCTGCCCCGTGGACCAGGTGCCGCTGGCTGAGGCGCTGGCACGCCGGGGCGAGGCGCATTGCCGTGCCAACGGCTGCCGCCCGCGTTTTCCCCTGCTGACGCCGGAGGAGGTGGCTGTCCGGGATTTCCGCTGGCCCGTCCACCTGGCGCATACCTCGTTCCGGCCGGGACGCCTGCTGAAGAGCTGCCTGCGCCGGATATGGCTTTCCTGCAAAAACTAGGAGGTTTTCATGCCTGTCATCCTGCCCGGCCAGACCGATATCTATGCCCTGACCGATTCGCGCCTTTCGCTGGGGCGTTCCCTGGAAACGGTGGTTTCCGCCCTGCTGGGAGCTGGCATACGCATTATCCAGTATCGAGAAAAAAAGATGAAGGGCGGCGAAATGCTGGAACAGTGCCGCCTCATGCGCCGGCTGACCCGTGAGGCCGGGGCCTGCTTCATTGTGGATGATCATGTGGACCTGGCCATACTGGCCCAGGCCGACGGCGTGCACATCGGGCAGGAGGACATCCCGCTGCCGGACGTGCGTGCCCTGGTGGGCGACGGCATGTGCATCGGCCTGTCCACCCACAATCCCGATCAGGCCCGCGAGGCCGTGAAACTGGGGGCGGACTATATCGGCGTGGGACCCATCTTTGCCACGCAGACCAAGGAAGATGTGGTGGCCCCTGTGGGCTTTGCCTATCTGGACTGGGTGGCGACCCATATTTCCGTGCCCTTTGTGGCCATCGGCGGCATCAAGGAGCATAATATCCGCGAGGTGGCCAGCCACGGGGCCAAATGCTGCGCGCTGGTTTCCGAGCTGGTGGGTGCCGAGGACATCGGCGCCAAGGTGGCTGCCGTGCGCCGGGCCATGCACGCCTAGGCGGGGCAATGCCGTAAAGAGAGCGGCCCCCTTCCGGACGGGGGCGGGGCCGCATGAAAAAAGGCCGGTCAGCATGCTGACCGGCCTTTGCTTTCTGGTGGAGCTGGGGAGAATTGAACTCCCGACCTCTTGAATGCCATTCAAGCGCTCTCCCAACTGAGCTACAACCCCTTGGCGTGGGAATGACTTTGCGTGAAAGAGGCAACTTTGTCAAGCCTTTTTTCCGTTTTTCCGCAAGGGGGCGGAAAAGGCCGCGCTGCGCAACGGGCGCTGCACTGTAGCTGTCGGTACGGAAACTGGTCGCGGGCACAGAAAAAGGCCGGTCAGCGTGCTGACCGGCCTTTGCTTTCTGGTGGAGCTGGGGAGAATTGAACTCCCGACCTCTTGAATGCCATTCAAGCGCTCTCCCAACTGAGCTACAACCCCTTGGTGCAGAAGTGATACTGCCTCAGACCGGGAGACTTGTCAACAAAAAAACAGGCAGTTTTCCTGATTGGCGCAGCGCCCCGGCATGCCTGCCTGCTCCCGGCCGGAGCAGGGCGCTACTTCTGGGCGTACAGCCGGGCAAAGACCTTGCCCATGGCCAGCAGCGCGTTGCGCAGCACGTCGTCAGCCACGGCATAGGACAGGCGGATGCAGTTGTCGTCGCCGAAGGCCGCGCCGGGCACCACGGCCACATTGGCCTCTTCCAGCAGCTTGGTGCATATTTCCGTGGAATTGTGCACTTCCTTGCCGTAGCAGGCATGCACATCCACAAAGAGGTAGAAGGCGCCGTCCGGGCGGGGGCAGACAGCCCAGGGCCAGCCGGCAATGATGTCCATGGCCAGATCGCGGCGCCGCTGGAAGGCTTCCCGCATGGTATGCAGGCAGTCCATGGGACCGGTGAGGGCAGCCAGGGCGGCCTTCTGGGCAATGGAGCAGATATTGGACGTGCTGTGGCCCTGCATGCTGGAAATCTTCTTGATCAGTTCGGGGTGGCCCACCAGATAGCCCACGCGCCAGCCGGTCATGGCAAAGCTCTTGGACATGCCGCCCAGGATGGCGATGCCCTCGGGTTTTTTGATGAAGCGGTGAATGGCGCTGGCCATCTTGGCCGGCGCAAAGACGAGCTGATCGTACATTTCGTCGCAGAGCACAAAGACATTGTGCGCTTCGGCCCAGTCCAGCAGGGCATCCAGTTCGTCAGCCGTGTAGACGGCGCCGGAAGGATTGCTGGGCGAATTGAGGATGAGCAGGGTGGTCTTGTCCGTGCGGTAGGGTTCCAGCATGGCGGGCGTGACCTTGAAGCCGTGCTCGGAGGTGGCCGGCACCGTGACGGGCTTGCCGCCGGCCAGGGTCACCAGCGGCGGGTAGCTGAGCCAGTAGGGCGCGGGAATGAGCACTTCATCGCCGGGATTGACCGTGGCCTGGATGAAGTTGAAGAGGGCGTGCTTGCCGCCGGCGCAGATGATGGTATTCTCGGGCGCGATGTCCGCGTCGTAGAACTGCTTGAAGTAGCCGGCAACGGCCTTGCGCAGTTCGGGAATGCCGGCAACGGCCGTGTAGCGGCAGAAATTTTCGTCAATGGCGGCTTTGGCGGCATCACAGATGTGCTTGGGGGTGGGGAAGTCCGGCTCGCCCACGGCAAGGCTGGTGATCTGTACGCCCTGGGCGCGCAATTCCATGGCGCGGGTGTTGACACTGAGGGTCAGGGAAGGTTTGATGGTGCTCAAGCGATCGGAAATATGCATGAGGATCTCCTTGCAGGCATGGCTTGCCAATGGCGTTCATTCTCCCGGTGGGAAAAAGCGCCCTTCAGCATAGCAGGTTCCGCACGTGCTGTAAATTGATGCCACCGGTCGTGGTGAGGTGGTATGCCCCGTCCCCTGCTTCCCTTTTCCGCCCCCTGTGTCTGCGGGCGTTTTCTGCGCCGTTACCGGCGTTTCAGCGTGGAAATGCGCTTGCAGGGCGAGGCGGTGTGGATTCACAGCAATAATTCCGGCAGCATGCTCGGCCTGCTGCGCCCCGGCGCGCCGGTGCTGGCCAGCCCGGCCGCCAATCCGGCCCGCAAGCTCCGCTTTACCCAGGAGGCTGTCTGGCTGGCCGATCGGCCGGCCGATGAGGACCTGCGCGCGCCGGACCCCACGCCCCGCGGGCTGGACAGGGCCGGGGGTTTCTGG
Organism: uncultured Desulfovibrio sp.; assembly: GCF_944324505.1. Classification (NCBI taxonomy): domain Bacteria; kingdom Pseudomonadati; phylum Thermodesulfobacteriota; class Desulfovibrionia; order Desulfovibrionales; family Desulfovibrionaceae; genus Desulfovibrio; species uncultured Desulfovibrio sp. The sequence goes on along the minus strand of NZ_CALUWO010000007.1, from coordinate 4,500 downwards.
GTAGGGGTCAATACCAGCGTCCCCAACCGGCTGCTGGAGGCGGCCTTTCATGCCGGGCGGCTGCCCTTTGCCGCCGGCTACAGCCACTGCCGGCGCGAGGCCGTGCGCGGCGCCAGCCGGCTGGATGCCTGCTTTTGGAGCGACGGGCTGCCGCCGCTGTGGGTGGAGTGCAAGAACGTCACCATGATGGAGGATGACGCCGCCTGCTTCCCCGATGCGGCCACGGAACGCGGCCGCAAGCATCTGCGTGAACTCATGGATATTGTGGCCGGCGGCGAGCGGGCGGCCATGTTCTATCTGGTGCAGCGCCCTGACGGGCACTGCTTTGCGCCGGCGGCGTGCATTGACCCGGAATACGCGGACCTCATGTATGCCGCCCAGGCCGCCGGGGTGGAAATATATCCCTACCGGGCCGTGGTGGGACCGGAGGGCATCGACCTGGGCCAGCCGCTGCCCGTGCGCCCCCGCCGGGACGGATGACGGCTGCTCCCGCTCTTCTTTTTTCGGAGGTTTGCATGATCGAATTTCTTTCCCTGCTGCTCATGAGCGCCGTCTCCATTCTCGGGCTGGGCGCGGCCATCAATTTCTTTGCCCAGACCGGCTTCCGGCGGGGCTGCGGCTGGGGCGCCTTTCTGGTGGGCTGTTTTCTGTTCTTCTGGGTGCTGGGCCTGTGGGAGGGCGTGGGCCTGCATGCCTGGGGCGTGCTGGGCTTTGCCTTTATCCTGATTCTGGTGGGCGGCTGGGTTGTGCTGCGCATGGTGCTGCATATGCTGCGCCTGCGCCGGGAGCGTCGCCAGCAGGAAAAGCGGGGCTAGCTCGTGGGGGCGGAGTTTCCGCCGCAGCCCGTGCGGGAGGATGCCGGCGTTTCTTCGTCTGCGCCGGCCGTTCCGGGCGGTGCTTCCTGCCCGGCAGGGGAGGACAAGCCGTCCCGGCCGGAGCAGGGCGGCAGGTGTCAGGATGATGCCGGCATGACCACAGCGCCCTTTCCTTCCCATGCCGACGGCCATGCCGTGCGGCCGGCGGACGGCGCGCCTGGGGTGCCCTCGCTGGGCAATGTGCACTGGCTGCTGCTGAAGATGGCCCAGTGCCATACCCTTGAGCAGGTGTTCTCTCTGGTGGCCGGCACCCTGGGCCGTCTGCCCGGTACGGCCCTGTGCCGGATATGGCTGCTGGAGCAGAGCACGCCCGACCTCTGTGCCACCTGCCGGCAGTTCTATGACTGCACGGACCATCGGCAGTGCCTGCGGCTGGTGGCCAGTTCCGGGCGGTCCCGTTGCGGCGGGCAGGAGTGGACGGCCCTTGACGGGAAGTTCCAGCGCTTTCCCCTGGGGCGGGGCAAGGTGGGCCGCATTGCACAATCCGGTCAGGCCTTTCATGTGGACGGGGTTTCCCCCCGCATGCCCTGGGTGAGTGATCCGCAGTGGATCGAGGCGGAGGGGATTCAGACCTTTCTGGGCCTTCCGCTGGTGCACAAGGGGACCATGCTGGGCGTGCTGGCCCTGTTCAGCCGGCAGCGGCATGAAGCGCCGGAAATGGACAGCCTGCGCCTTGTGGCGGAATATCTGGCCGTGTCCATTGCCAATGCCCAGGCCTTTGAGGAGCTGGCCCGCCTGAAGCGCTGCCTGGAAATCGAAAATGTCTATCTGCGGGCCGATATGGCGCCCTCGGACGAAGCCCTGCTGGGAGACGGTCCGGCCATGCGCGAGCTGCGGGACAGGATACGGCAGGTTGCCTATGCGTCCATTCCCGTGCTTATCGTGGGAGAAGTGGGGTCCGGCCGGGGCAGTGTGGCCAGGGAACTGCACCGGCAGAGTCCTGCGGCCGGGGGACCGCTGGTCAGGGTGGACTGCACCCGCCTTTCCGAAGAACATTTTGAACGGGATTTCTTCGGCTCCGCCACAACGGAGGGAACCGGCGTCATCGGCTTTCTGGAGGCTGCACGGCGCGGCTCTCTCTTTTTTGACAATATTCAGGACCTGCCGCCGCTGGTGCAGCGCAAGCTGCTGGGCATCCTCCGTTCCCGGGAATTCCGGAAGATGGGGGAACCCAATCCCCAGCCCCTGCACACGCGCTTCATGGCCTCGGCTGATCCCAGCCTGCCCCAGCGGGTCCGGCAGGGCAGCTTCCGGGAAGACCTGTTCTATTATCTCAATGTCTTTTCCCTGGACGTGCCCCCCCTGCGCCAGCGCAGGGAGGATATCCCCCTGCTGGCGCAGCGGGTTCTGCAATCCCTGGCCCGTCAGTACAAGCGGCCCTGCCCGCAGCTGCCGGAAGACTGCTGGCAGCTGCTGCGGGACTATGCCTGGCCGGGCAACCTGCGCGAGCTGCGCAATGTGTTCATGCGCGTGGTGCTGACGGCCACGGGAAGCCGTGTGGACGCCGCCATGCTGCACGCCGTGCTGAAGACAACGCAGCAGGGCGGCAGCGCCGGCACAGAGGAACACGTGTACACGGAACAGGAAATGGTCCGGCTGGCCAGGGACAATACCCTGCGCGCCCTTGCGGCCTGCGGCAACAGAATCTACGGGGACGGCGGCGCCGCGCGTCTGCTGGGCATCAGCCCCACCACCCTGTGTTCGCGGCTCAGGAAGTACGGCATTGCCCCGGTGCGGGGCGGAAAGACGGGAGCAGGGCGGCATGGCGCGTCGTGACGGCAGAACGCTGTCCCCGGATATCCTGTGCATCATACGGCGCAAGGCCGTGGAGGCCGTCACCTCCGGCGAGCTGACGCAGCAGCGCGCCGCCGAGGTCTTCGGGGTGACGCGCGTTACCGTGGCCCGCTGGGTGCGGGCCTTCCGGCAGGAAGGGGAGGCGGCCCTGACCCTCCGGCGACGGGGGCGTCCCCACGGTGCGCTCATCGGGCAGGAGCGGGCCGCTGCCCTGTTGCAGCTTCTGGCCCGGGGGCTTCCGGAGCGCAGCGACATTGCCTTTCCGCTCTGGCACCGGGAGTCGGTGGGCCTGCTCATCGAGCGCCTGTACGGCCTGGCCCTTTCCCGCTGGACATTGCAGCGCCTGTTTCACCAGTGGGGGCTGCGGCTGCCCCCCGGCGGCCGGCGCTTTTTTGCCGGGCTGTCTGCCGTGACGGAGGACTGTCCGGGAGACGGGGCAGCGGAAGCACGGCCCCAGGGGGCGCGCATGACGGCCTGGTACGTGTGCCGCATTGTTCCGCCGCCCGATCAGGGGGCGCTGTCCCTGATGACGGCCTTTTCCCGCCGGGGCGAAGCCTTTTTTTGTGGCGATGCCTGTCTGCCCGCGGCGGTTCCTTCCCTCTTTCTGCTGCTGGAGCGCCTTCAGGCGCTCTCGCGGTCCCGCATTTTCTGTCAGCTGGCCTGTGACGCCGGGCTGGCAACAGAAGAATATCAGATGATGCGGCGCTGGCTTGCGCAGCACTGGCCCCACAGCCATTTCTGCTCCTTTTCCTGAGTATCTTATTTTTTGCACCAATTGTGTGCGCTGCGGTCCTCCGGGGCTGGGCGGGATGATGCTGTATATTGTTAAAACGAAATATCGTTATATCCGGGAAGAGAATTGGCAAGAAAAATCAAGAAAAAGGGCGTTTATAAACGAAATATCGTTGAAAAATAATCTGGGGCATCCGCAGCGCAGCGTGCCGCGCCGCAGCGTATTTTTTCCATAACCATGCTGTATAGTGATTTAATCAACCAAATTTTTCTTGTGCGGAACAACGAAAATCGGTAATGCTGGTGCTGTCAGACGGGCATCGATGTCATGCTGTCATACTGGAATGGCAGTCCATATAAACGAAAAATCGTTGCGCTAGTAAATGGAGGTATGGCGAATGTTGAAACATGCAACCCCTCTGCTGGATCAGCTGGAAAGCGGCCCCTGGCCGAGCTTTGTGTCCGACATCAAGCAGGAAGCGGCCCACCGCGCGGCCAACCCTGACGGGCTGGACTATCAGATTCCCGCGGACGCTCCCGACGATCTTCTGGGCCTTCTGGAACTGTCCTATGAAGACAAGGAAACGCACTGGAAGCACGGCGGTATCGTGGGCGTGTTCGGTTACGGTGGCGGCGTCATCGGCCGTTACTGCGACCAGCCCGAAAAGTTCCCCGGCGTGGCCCACTTCCACACCATCCGCGTGGCCCAGCCGTCCGGCAAGTACTACAATACGGAATTTCTCCGTGCCTTGTGCAATATCTGGGATCTGCGCGGCTCCGGCCTGACCAATATGCACGGCTCCACCGGTGACATCGTGCTGCTGGGCACCCAGACCCCCCAGCTGGAAGAAATCTTCCACGAGCTGACCCACAAGCTGCACAATGACCTGGGCGGCTCCGGCTCCAACCTGCGTACCCCGGCGGCCTGCCTTGGGCAGTCCCGCTGCGAATATGCCTGCTACAATACGCAGGACATGTGCTATCAGCTCACCCAGGACTATCAGGACGAACTGCACCGTCCGGCCTTCCCCTACAAGTTCAAGTTCAAGTTCGACGGCTGCCCCAATGGCTGCGTGTGCGCCATGGCCCGTTCCGACTT